>NZ_LMCH01000009.1:0-103517 GCF_001623095.1 Pseudovibrio sp. Ad5
TCCCGAACTCGGAAGTGAAACGCCCCTGCGCCAATGGTACTTCGTCTTAAGACGCGGGAGAGTAGGGCGCCGCCGGGCATGAATAATACACACCGACAAATCTCTACAAAATAAAACAGAACAAACACTATTTACCGCGGGGTGGAGCAGCCCGGTAGCTCGTCAGGCTCATAACCTGAAGGTCGTAGGTTCAAATCCTACCCCCGCAACCAAAGATACAAACCCGTTATCATTTCGATGACGGGTTTTTTGTTGTCTAAATTTTGAAACACGACAACTCCGGTTACCGCACCCTAGCCTTCATCTTTAAATGACTTGTCGCCGTAGATGAAGCGGGGGCCGCGGCCGTAGCTGGAGGCGGCGTCTCCGGCGTTGTAGAGCTCGCATTTGTCCAGAGATAGGCAGCCGCATCCCATACAGCCTTCCAACTGCGATCTCAAACGCTCCATGCGGGCGATACGCTCATTCAGATGAACTTTGAACTGCTGGCTCAAGCGTTGCCACTCAGCTTTGTTCGGAGCACGGCCCGGGGGAAGTGTCCCGAGTTGATCTGAAATCTCTTTGATGGTGAAGCCAAACTCCTGCGCGACTAACGCAAATGATAAGCGGCGGATGTCTGCACGCATAAAACGGCGCTGACCACCAGAGTTGCGGCTGGCAGTGACAATTCCCTTGGTCTCGTAGAAACGAATGGCGGAAGTGGTGAGGCCGGTACGGTCGGCTAACTCACCGATTGTCATGACATCTGAGTGCTGCATAAAATTCTCAAAAATAGTGCTTGACTTAAACTTAACTTGAACTCCTAAACAGGGTGTCATCAGAAGTCAAAAGAAAGGCTATTGCGATGACAAAGAGTTTTTTAGAGCACGTAAACATCACCGTTTCTGACCCAGTTGCGACCGCGGGCCGTCTTTCAGATTGGTTTGGCTGGAGTGTGCGTTGGCAGGGTGCTGCCCGGGCAGGTGGAACAACCGTTCATGTTGGATCAGACGACAGCTATATCGCTGTTTATTCCCTTGGAAACACCAATGCCACTCAAGAAGACAACTACGTCACTCATGGCAGCTTGAACCACGTTGGCGTGGTGGTTGATGATTTGGATGCGGTTGAGAAGAAAGTTTTAGCGGGCGGATACAAGACCCGAAACCATGCTGACTATGAGCCGGGTCGACGCTTCTACTTTGATGATGATGATGGCATTGAGTTTGAGGTCGTCAGCTACGCATAATTCAATAAGTTACGGTGCAAGAGCGTTTCCCCATTATGAGGAAACGCTTTTTTGCTTTACCAGAGGTCCAGTCCCAGAAGCTTCTTGCCGAGATCGGTCAGTTCTGCCGTTTTGGCGTTTTTCTTTTCCCAGTCTCGTGGGTCGCCAGGGAAGGATGCTCTTTGTGGTGGCTCCATGTTGTGCCATTGATGGATGCGGTCTTGTCTGAGACCTTCGTTGGCTTGCTCAGATGGGAACATGGAGATGTATTGGGCGATCCGTACTTTGTCTTTTGAGTTGTTGGGGCGGATGCCATGGGCGAGGAGGGCGTTGAAAATCATCAGGTCGCCCGGCTCCATTTCAATATTCTCGATCTCAAAACCAGAGTAGTCCGGGTGTTTTGGATCGCGGTCTTCTGGTTGGGTCTTGACCCAGTCCTCGAACTCTTCAAAGAGCTTCGGGATACATTGAAAGCCGCCGGTTTCTTCATCCTGTTTGATTAATGAAAGAACGCCCTGAACGCTGATTGGTTGAGGGTGCAGGGATGTGTCTACGTCCCAATGGATGAACCCGGGTTTACCGTCGCGGTTTTTCCTGGGCGGGTTGAGGTTTGCGCGGTCGATGCTGACCCAGAGGTCTTCCCGGTCCCAAATATCTACGAAGGCATCGTAGACACGCTGTTGCATGCGGTTGTCCCACAGGTGCTGGTGATTATAGATTTCCAGCATGCCTGCGTTGTTCAGCTCTTGCATTTTGTGTTCGCGACGTTGTGGGGCGTACCAAGTCGATGGATCAGTGGGATCTTTCTCATCGAACTCCCAGAGTAGATCAACCAGTCTCTTTACATTTTCCTGCGGGACGGCCTGACGTACAATGACATAGCCGCGGGTGATCCAGTGCTGCCAGTCTTCTTCTGATAAGACGCGCAGCGGTAGGGTCTTCTTGATGTCCTTCAACTGGGTGTCGGTTGCGGTTGAGCCCCAGTGATTGTCTGCAAGCAGTTCAGCGTCCATTTGGTCCTCCCAGATCCTTCAATGAACTTGTAAGTTTATTCACTCTGGTATGTGAGAGTTGTTCTAAACTAGCAGATACTGGTACTATTCTGGCGTCTTATTGGTTCAGAGGGTGAAATGCGGTCATATCTGGAGAAAGTGCCGGAGTTTGAAGATGGGTCATTCAAGGTGATGAACCGGCGTCTTCATGACGGCATTCCGTTCTCCTGGCATCACCATCCTGAATATGAGCTGACCCTGACGTTGAACTCTGAAGGGCAACGCTATGTGGGTGATCATGTAGGAGATTATGGGCACTCAGACCTTGTGCTGCTTGGACCTAATCTTCCGCATACGTGGGCGTCTAACAATCGGCCTGACGAGAGTGAACCGCATCAGGCATTGGTTATCTGGTTTGAGCCGGAGTGGATTGAGCGGATTACCAGCGAGATGTCAGAATTAACTGGTGTTAAGAAGCTGTTTCAGCGGGCACTGGCGGGGCTAAGCTTCAGTGATGCTGCGCGGCGGCGTGTGGTGCCCAAGATCAAGAGTTTCTTTGAGGAAGACCCTCTGGAGCGCTTATTTATCGTTCTCAGGGTTTTATCGGAACTCTCAGAGGATGAGTATGCTATGCAGCTGGCGCATGATCCGGTTGTGCTTTCCAGTGCGGATGGTGGCAATGAGCGCATCGACAGGGTGTTGACGCTCATTCACTCCGAGTATGCGCGCGTGTTGACGCTGGAAGAACTAGCCGAGACTGCGGCGCTGAGTGTCTCCGGAGTGCACCGGTTGTTTCAGCGGCATACGGGACAGACGATCTCAGAGTACCTGAAACGCATTCGGATTGGGGATGCATGTGCACAGCTTGCCGGCGGGGATGCGCCGGTCTCAATGATTGCTCATAATGTGGGGTATTCGGCGCTGGCCAACTTCAACAGGCAGTTTCGCGCGGTGAAAGGTATGACCCCGCGCGAATACCGGACTAGGTTCAGAGGGTAGTAATCCCGCTACATCACTGCGCCGATCTGCCATGGGACGAATTCGTAGTCGCCCAGTCCTTGCGCTTCTGACTTGCTGTGTTCCCCTGAGGCCACCTTGATCATCAGCTCGAAAAGCTCTGTGCCGACTTCTTCGATGGATCTGCCATCGGAGATGATGGAGCCTGCGTTGAAGTCCATGTCTTCTGGCATATGCTCGAAGAGTGGTGTGTTGCTGGCGACCTTGATTGTGGGGGATGGCTTGCTGCCGAATGCGGAGCCGCGGCCTGTGGTGAAGACGATCAGGTTGCAGCCGCTAGCGATCTGGCCAGTGACGGAGGCAGGATCGTAGCCGGGACTGTCCATGAAGACGAAGCCTTTGGTTTCAATCGGCTCGCCGTATTTGTAGACGCCTTCCAGAGCAGTGGTGCCACCTTTGGCGACTGCGCCGAGCGACTTTTCGAGGATAGTTGTCAGGCCGCCGCGTTTGTTGCCCGGTGAGGGGTTGTTGTCCATGGTGCCGTTGTTACGGGCGGTGTAGTCCTCCCACCAGCGGACGCGTTCCACGAGTTTCTCAGCGATCTTCTGGTTGGCGGCGCGGCTGGTGAGCAGGTGTTCTGCGCCGTAGATCTCTGAGGTTTCTGAAAGGACCGAGGTGCCGCCGTATTTGACGAGCAGGTCGGTGGCGTAGCCAAGAGCTGGGTTGGCTGTGACCCCGGACCAGCCATCAGAGCCGCCGCATTGCAGGCCGACCATGAGTTTGGAGAGTGGCGCTGGCTGACGAGAGGCTTTGTTGGCCTCTGGCAGCATGGCTTTGACTTTTTCTATGCCAGCTTCGATGGTTTTGCGCAGGCCGCCCATACCCTGAATGTTCATGAACTGAAATGTTGGTGACTGCTTCAAGCCGTAGGCATCCAGCAGGAAGTCGATCTGGTTGACTTCGCAACCCAGGCCGACCAGCAGAACGCCGCCGACATTTGGGTTTTTGACGTAGCCCCAGAGGACGCGTTGCAGGTTGGCAAAGCCCTCATTGTCGCCTGCCATGCCGCAGCCTGTGCCGTGAGCGAAGGAGGCGACACCGTCTACATTCTCAAACTGCAACAGGTCTTCATCGCTGAAAGCATCTGCGATGCGGTGAGCTGCGGTGGCGGAGCAGTTTACGCTGGTGAGGACTGCGATGTAGTTGCGGGTGCCGACACTGCCATCTTCGCGGTGATAACCGAGGAAGGTACGCTCTTCCGGGTGCTCGGCGTATTGCGTTGGTTTGTAGTCCTTGCAGAAGCTGTGGTGCACGCCGGGATCGGAAAACTCCATGTTGTGCGAATGCACATGGGCGCCTGCCTGAATGTCCGTTGTTGCGAAGCCGATGGTCTGGCCGAACTTGATCAGCGCTTGTCCCTGCTTGATGTCGTGTTCGGCGATTTTGTGACCTGCGGAGATATTGTCGAGGACCTGAAGATTGCCTGCCTGATCACCCGGCTGCAAAGCTCTTGTGGCGATGATGACGTTGTCCGCTGGCTGAAGTTTGACGCTGGCTGGAATGGGTGCCGACATTTCAGAGAGTTTCCATTGTTTTGGTGAGATAGAACTTTGCAGCGGTGCCACCAAAGATGGCCTCCCAGTCTGCCTGTGGCAGGTCAGCGGTGAGCTGCTCCACCATATCCACCCAGTTTTGATAGGTATTTGCGAGGAGAAGGACAGGCCAGTCGCTGCCGAACATGACGCGCTCCGGTCCAAAGCATTTCAGAATGTGAAAGGCATAGGGCGCGATGTCTTCGATCTCTGCGTTCTCGGAGGCCTCAGTCAGGAGACCTGAGAGTTTGCAGCAGACGTTGGAGGTGCGTGCGATGTCGCCGACGTGTTGGGACCACGTCTCGATGGCCTTGTTGCGGATATCCGGTTTGGCGCCATGGTCGATGACTGCGCGCAGGTCCGGGTAGCGGCTGAGGAAGGTTTTAAGGTGTGGCAGGTGCCGGGGCTGGACCAGCAGGTCGAGTGTCAGCTTGTTGTCAATGAGGGCTTGAATGGCGGGGTGCAGATTGTCCTGCAGCATCCACTCGTCGTCTTCAATGTCCTGTATCATCGGACGAATGCCGACGAGCTTTGGGTTTTGGGAGAGTTCACTGATGACTTCTGGCGCGTTCGCTGCTTCCATGTCTACCCAGCCGACGACGCCGAGGATCCAGTCGTGTTCTGCGGCCAGCTCCAGCATGAAGAGGGTTTCTTCAATGGTGTCTGCTGCCTGAACGAGGATGGTTCCGTCCATCTTTGCCTGTGTGAGCAGGGGTTGGATGTCACTGGTGAGGAAGTCGCGGTACAGGACATTCAGGTCTGGCGTGAGCCAGCTGTAGTCGCCGCGGGAAAGCTTCCAAAAATGGTGGTGGGCATCGATCCTAAGCATGCTTCACCTCTTGTTCGAAGAAGAGATTGCCAGACGGGACCGGGGCTTCAGCGGGAAGGAGCTCTCGTTCTTTCAGTCTTGCCCAGAAGGCGTCGGGAATGTCGGCAGCGATCCATTTGAGGATATCTTCCAGCTCGCTGCGATTGCGCATTCCGGGAATGACGCTGGCTATCGCGGGGTGTGCTAGTGGGAAGTGTAGTGCTGCTGCGGCCAGATCAACCGAGAACTCCTGACAGCATTCTTTCAGCGCTGTCACATGGGCCAGAATTTCAGGTGGTGCGCTTCCGTAGTTCCAGGTGTTGCCGCCAACGAGGATGCCTGAGTTAAACGGGCCGCCGAGAATGATGGAGGTTTGGGCCTTTGTGCAGGCTGGCAGCAAATCCTTGAGAGGGGCTTGCTCCAGCAAGGTGTAACGGCCAGCAAGGAGGAAGGCGTCCCAGTGGGCTTGCTGCATCAGCTCCATGCAAATGGCGGTCTCGTTCACGCCAAGGCCCATTGCTGAAATAGCACCTGAGGACTTGAGCTCCTGAAGAGCCCTGATACCGCCTTGCAGGTCTCTCATATGGCGGCGGTTTTCTTCCAGGCCATGGGTCGCAGTGCCGATATCATGCACCAATAGGATATCAAGTCGGTCGAGACCGGTGCGGTGTAGACTGGCCTCGTAGGAACGCATGATGCCGTCATACGAGTAATCATAGACCGGATGGAAGGGCAGTGGGTCTGGCCAGCCGAACTGGGCCGGGTTGTCTGCCATGCCCGGTTTCAGCAGGCGGCCAACCTTGGTGGAGAGGATGTAGTCGTGCTTGCGCACGGCATCTCCAATGACACGTTCGGAGCGGCCAAAGCCATAGTAAGGGGCGGTGTCAATGTAGGTGAGACCAACCTCTTTGGCGCGATCCAATGTGCTCATAGACTCTTTGCGAGGAGCTGTTGCAAACAGCCCACCAAATGCTGCGCCGCCGATTCCCAATGTCGGCAGTTGCAGATCTGTTCCCCCCAATTGTCGATGAGCCAGCTTCCCTCCCAAGCCCATAGCGATTTCCTTATGTTGGCACTGTGCCGTAAATGCTGGTGATGTCCTTCGCTACCTGAGCGTAGGCTTGTTGAACGTCTTCAATTCCCGGTGCTTTGAAATCGTCGATGCGCTCCATGAATGGACAGCTGAGTGCAGCGACTGCGTTTCCATCTGGTCCCAGAATTGGGAAGGCCAGATTTGTGACGCCGACTGTGCTGGCAGATGGCATGCGTACGAAACCTTGTTCCTGTACTTCATCCAGAATGGCACGGAATTCATCGAGGCTCATCTCCGGTTCTCCGAGTGCGCGCTCATGCTGGTTGTACATGAGTTCTCGGATCTCCGGCTTCTGGAAGGCCGCGATTGCCCGTCCGGTGCCTGTGTTCCAGAGGCCGATGACCGAGCCGGTTTTGAGGACGAAACTCCAGTTGCCCGGCGCTTCCACGCTGGCGACAACAACGATTTCTCCCTGATGCTCCATACCGATGTGGCTGGACTGGTGAACGTCCTTGGCCGTTTTGCGCATCATGGGCACCGCCGCTTCCAACAACCGCGTGACGGGTGGGTGGCGATGCGACATGGAATACATTTTCAGGCTGAGCTGAAAGCGGTCGCCCTCTATGGAGCGCGATACATACTCGCGGCGCACCAGTGTGGTGAGCATGCGGTAGATCTCATTGGGGGACCGGTCGAGTGCTTTTGCGATCTCTGCCTGAGACAGGCCGGATGCGTACTGGGACAGCAGTTCCAGAATATCTAGTCCCTTCTCCAAAGCAGGAGCGCGGTATTTTTCAGCTTTGTCTTGCGATGTCTGTGTGTCTGCCATGATCAGCTCTGTTTGATGTGAGCATATTTTTTGACGCAAAATTCGACCTTGTCAATTTCTAATTTACATTTGAAAGAAGTTTTTATATTTAAGTTATGCCATTATGTGATTTGGTGAACTGACGGATTTCTGCGGTCTTTGGGAGAGGGCCAACGGGTCACTTGCCTTTTGTTTTGACGATAAGCGGTGCTTCCTCTCTAATAATCCGAGTTTCAGGTCCGTTTGGCCGAGCCTATATTTTGAGAGATTCAGTCCGGGGGAGGACACATGGGACGATTGACTGGCAAGACAGCCCTTATCACCGCTGCAGGGCAGGGAATTGGCCGTTCTACGGTAGAAGCCTATGCTGCTGAAGGGGCGAAGGTTTTTGCAACAGACATTAACGAAGCTGCGCTTACAGAGTTGAATGCGATTGAGGGTGTGACCGGCCTGAGGCTGGATGTGACCAATGCAGATGATGTGCGTGACACTCTGGAAGTTACAGGGCCGTTGGACATTCTGTTCAACTGTGCGGGCTTCGTACACAACGGTACGATTCTCGACTGTGATGAAGATGCGTGGGACTTCTCTTTCAATCTGAATGTGAAGGCGATGTACCGCCTTTGCCGTGCAGCGATTCCTGGCATGCTGGAAAATGGTGGTGGTTCCATCATCAACATGTCGTCTGTGGCGTCGTCGTTGAAGGGTGTGCCAAACCGGTTTGTTTATTGCTCCTCCAAAGCAGCAGTGATTGGCCTGACCAAGGCAATTGCAGCGGATTTTGTGACCAAAGGTGTTCGCTGTAATGCGATTTGTCCGGGAACGGTCGACAGTCCGTCCCTGCATGACCGGTTGAAGGCCACGGGCAATTACGAACAAGCGATGAAGGATTTTATTGCGCGTCAACCTATGGGACGCATTGGCAAGCCAGAAGAGATTGCTGCGCTGGCTGTTTACCTTGGTAGTGATGATAGCGCGTTTACAACAGGTCAGACGCACGCCATTGATGGCGGTTGGTCAGTATAAGAAAATGGGTAGGATATGAAGCTTCTTAGATATGGTGAGCTGAACGTTGAAAAACCGGGTGTTCTGGATGCGGATGGCAACATTCGTGACCTTTCTGGTGTGGTTGGTGACATTGCTGGAGATACGCTCAGCGCGGATGGTCTTGCAAAAATTGCGGCGCTGGACCTGACCAGCCTGCCAGTGGTGGAAGGTAATCCGCGCATTGGTGCCTGTGTCGGCAATGTAGGCAAGTTCATCTGTATTGGCCTTAACTATTCCGACCATGCTGCTGAAGCGGGCATGGAAGTGCCAAAAGAACCTGTGACCTTCTTCAAGGCGACCTCAGCTATTTGTGGCCCGAATGATGACATCGAAATTCCGCGCGGGTCTGTGAAAACAGATTGGGAAGTGGAATTGGGTGTGGTGATTGGTAAACACACCAAGTATGTGAGCGAAAAAGGCGCGCTGGATCATGTGGCCGGATATTGCGTGGTCAATGATCTGTCTGAGCGTGATTTCCAGCTGCACCGCAGTGGCCAGTGGGTGAAGGGTAAGTCTGCTGACACCTTTGGTCCAATTGGTCCGTGGCTTGTGACCCGTGATGAAGTTGAAGACCCGCAGAACCTTTCCATGTATCTGGAAGTGAACGGCCATCGCTATCAGAACGGTTCTACCAAAACCATGGTGTTTGATGTGGCGAAGGTAATTTCGCATCTGTCTCAGTTCATGAGCTTGCAGCCTGGTGATGTGATCTCCACTGGCACGCCTCCGGGTGTTGGCATGGGGCAGAAGCCAGAGACCTACCTGAAGCCGGGCGACAAGATGGAGCTGGGTATTGAAGGCCTTGGTGTTCAAAAACAGGTTACTTACGCTGCTGATTGAGGAGCGTGAGCTTGCTAAGCTCTGACGCCTTCACTAAGCTTTAAAGAACTCTCCGCTGCTGATCGTGGTGGAGAGTTTTTTTATGCGTTTTCAGGGGGAGAAAACTTTCATGACCAGCGTTTCAGAGCCAATCACATATTGCAGTTATGAAAGCCCGGTTGGGTCTTTGCTGATTGGTGGAGAAGCTGGTGGGCTGGAGTTTCTTCATTTTCCTGAAAGTGCACGCAGGCGGTTTGTTGAAGACGGCTGGGTGGAAGATGCCACGCCTTATGCGGACTTGATTGCGCAGCTTGAGGCTTACTTTGCAGGGGAGCTAAAAGAGTTCTCTTTGAACTGGAAGCTGATTGGCACTGACTTTCAAAAGAGCGTTTGGGAGCAACTTGCGGCGATCCCGTTTGGGGAAACGCGCAGTTATGGCGACGTTGCGAAAGCGCTAGGCAATCCGGGTGCGAGCCGTGCTGTGGGGCTGGCGAACAATGCGAACCCATTGCCGATTGTTATTCCATGCCATCGGGTGATTGGGGCGAATGGTGCTCTGGTTGGATTTGGTGGCGGGCTGGATACAAAAGTCTGGTTGCTGGATCACGAGGGTATTCCGCACGGAGCCGGTGCCAGCAAAGACCAGATGGCATTCCAGTTCTAAAACGGAACCCGCTTTAGAACTGGAGCGCAATGCAGATCAATCAAATGTAAGCTGGAATTTACTGTTCAGGATAAATGGCGCGCGGAAATCTTCGTTGATGAAGTAGTAGATGCCCTGCTCTTTATCATGGGTGATGTTGAAGCAGCCATATTCTTCTTTGCTCCAAAGACCGGTCCAGCTGGAGCAATACTGATTGTTCTCGATCTTGTAGCGCGCTTCGGATGGTTTTGCGTCGCCTTCTTTGATCCAGAGGGTGAGACCAGACTCGGAGAAGTACTGGCGTGTTTCAGCGGCAAAGTGGATGCCTTTGATGGTTGAGCCGGTCAATAACTCAGTAATTTGAGTGTTGTTCAAAGTCACTTCACCAGCAAGTGCAGGCGTTGCGCATGCGGCAATAGCAAGGCCGAAAATCACTTTCTTCATATTGCTTCTTTCCAGAGATAAATTGGGGCGATGGTCAGCTGTTTACCTGCCAGTCAGGACTGAATTTGAGATTCAGTACAGGTGCCGATTTGGCTAAGCAGGCTCAGAATACTTCGTGGTAGCTGGTTTTTATCAGTGTAGATTTTTTTCTCAAATCACCTTTTTTTGCTTAAAATTTGCGGGTTTTAAATGGAAAAGGGCGCCCGATTGAGCGCCCTCTTTTTTGCTGATCCTGTTGTATTCAGGATGGTGTTGTTTCGGTTTCATCAAACTGAATGCGCACGATCCTGTCTGTTCCGGATTCTCCGCCCCATGCTTCGCCTTTACGTCCTGCCATCTGGCGAACGTCGGCGTCTGCTTTGTTGCTTGGGAAGCTGGTGAACTCTTCTGTATCCGGATCAAAATGGACGATGGCGTCGGCATCAAAGTCTGTGAGCCAGACCTTATCGTTCTCATCGACATAGACCGAGTAGGGCAGTGGATCATTGCCGGGGAGACGCCATGCGCGCCATGTGTCTGCCTTCGGGTCGTATTCGCTGACCTGACCGGAGAGCCATTCGCTGACCCAGAGCTTGCCTTCTGAGTTGGACCAGACGCGGCGGGCGCCCTGCTCTTTTGTTGGAGGCGTCACGATGCGGGCGCGTCCGTTGGTTCTGTCAATGTTGGCGATGTGGCTGCCGGCGAGGGACGCGTACCAGACATCACCTTGCGGCGTGACTGTGATGCCATAAGGGCCGGGGCCTTGAGGGCTTGGCCAGACTTCGATTTCCTGCGTGACGGGGTCAACGCGGCCATAGACGCCGTTTTGTCCAGTGAACCAGTAGATGCCGTCGTGGTCGAAGATGCCTGTGTTGAGGTTTGCGTCTGCGAACTCGGCAGGTAGCGGAATGAGGGTGACGGCGTCTGTTGCCGGATCAACACGTGCGATGGCGTTTTGTCCGCCTTCGGTAACCCACATTGCGTTATCGGGGCCGAGCACCACGCCGTGTGGGGCTGCATTTTCGCCCAGTGAGACCGGGTGGAGTTCTCCATTGTCAGGATCAAGACGTGTGAGTGTGCCATCTGCTTGTCCGCAGTACCAAACCATGCCATCGGAATCGAAGCCAATGTCTCTGGAGCGGGCGCCTGGACGGGCGTCAAAATACGTGACTTTTGCGTTTTTGACAGAGTTTGTTTTTTCGCCTTCAGCGAAAACAGGTCCAGCAACGATGCCCATGTAATAGGCGCTGGAAATTGTTAGGGCAGATGCTCCGAGAAACTCTCGTCTGTTCATCCTACCTCTCCCTTGTGCCGTCTCCTTGGTGGAGACAATCGGATTGCCTTAATGCAAGGGAAAGGCGTGTCTATGGCAAATTACCTATACACCCTCAAGCATTTTAAGTGAGGTTAAGGAACGGTCAGCGAAGCGGAGAAAATTGTTTGGATCGTCGTGTTCGAGAACGTAGATTTTGGTTCGGGTTTTTTCCTGCAAGGCCGTCAGAATATGACCCCATGGAACGGTGCCGAAGCCGACATCTGCCCAGCCATCTTCATCTGTGCCTTCGCCATCTGGAGCGATGTCTTTGATGTGAACTGCGGTGATGCGGGTGCCGTGCGCTTCGATCCAGTCCAGCGGGTCCAGACCTGCCTTGATGATCCATGCTGCGTCGATCTCCCATTCCACGGTGGGAGCATGAGAGATGATCAGCTCCATAGGAATGGTGCCGTCCGGGAGTGGCTTGAACTCGAAGTCGTGGTTGTGCCAGCCGAAGTGGAAGCCTTTATGCTTGAGCGTGTTGGCCATGTGCTCCAAACGGTGGGCGAAGACGGTCCATTCTCTCTTTGTTGTCGGGCGTTGTTCTGGTGTGAGGTAAGGAGCGAAGATGGTGTGCATGCCGAGAAGGACTGCGATCTTGATGCACTGATCGAGGTTCTCTTCCAGATCCTTGAGGTCGAAGTGACCAGAGGGCATGTCGAGGTCATACTGATCGAGGAGGTCTCGCACTGTCTGAGCGGCCTCCAATGTGGGGTAGAGCTCTTCGAAACCTTCTACCTGTGTGTAGCCGAGGAGGGCTGTTTCCTGAAAAATCTCTTTCCAGGGCTGGAAGTTTCGTGCGCTGTAAAGCTGTAGGCAAAAGTCCATGATACAGTTCCCCTCCAAGAGCGACCAAAGCTAACTGCCCCGGTTTTATCGCTCTGCACGACAATAGAGTTGCATCTACCTGAAGGGCAAGGGGGCTTGCGAAAGAGGGCGAGGAGAGAGGATCCTCTCCGGAAACGGTTGTCAGAATCGATGTTTGAGCAAGGTGGTTTCATGAATTGACCACACCCGGTGGAGAACATCTGAATAGGAAATTTAGGTTCGAATTATTTCGCCGCGAAAATATTAGCTAGCTCATTAAATCAGAGTTTGCGTCAACAGCGCAGTCTTTTCAACGTGTTATTGGTTCAGGCTGACAGATGCAAGAATGACAGATCTTCAACATTTCTGCCGCACTGGGTGCGTTCTCATCCTAATGGATAACAGCTGAGAGTTTCGTTTTGTCAATTTTCGAATTGACGCTTAAGTGGTTTCGCTTATATTTCGAAATTACGCGAATATGCGCGTAATCGACTGTAAACGAAAATTGACGTGTTGGTTAGGACGTAGTTTAATTTTGATCTCTAATGGCACTTTGTAGGGACGGAGCTGCGTAAGAAAGCAGAACTTGAAGGTGTTCGAGGAGGCTCGTGAAAAATTGACAGATGCGTAGCGTTGCTAAAACGGCGCAGTTCTTTAAAAGGCTGGGACCTTTACTAAGAGATTCAGCTCGACCACCGAGTTGTTTTTTGGAATTACAGTCAGGAATATGAAGGTACCGCAGTGCAAGCAGCGCGTATCGCAGGAAGCAGTCGGGTCGCTTTCTGTTCCGGGAGGGCAACATGCTTGAATTAAGGGGCGTCAGCAAGACTGTTGACGGTATGGACCATATTCGCGACGTGTCTTTGCGTCTTGAAAGTGGTTCATTGAACGTATTGTTGGGACCAACACTGTCAGGCAAGACAACGCTTATGCGTTTGATGGCAGGGCTGGACACGCCAACTGCAGGGCAAGTGCTCGTAAATGGACAGGATGTGACCGGTGTTTCCGTGCGCAAGCGCGACGTCGCGATGGTCTATCAGCAGTTCATCAACTACCCGGCTCTCACGGTTTATGAAAACATCGCCAGCCCGCTGCGCGTTGCGGGAGTAAAAGGGGCTGATGTTGACAAGCAAGTGCGCAAAGCTGCGGACTTGATGAAGCTCACACCTTATCTGGACAGAACACCGCTGAACCTTTCTGGTGGTCAGCAGCAGCGTACTGCGATTGCGCGTGCGCTGGTCAAAGGGGCGCATCTGGTGCTGATGGATGAGCCATTGGCGAATCTGGATTACAAACTGCGCGAAGAATTGCGCGACGAGCTGCCGAAGATCTTCTCTGAAAGCGGTGCTGTGTTTGTTTATGCGACAACAGAACCGACAGAAGCTTTGTTGCTGGGCGGGCGTACAGCCACCTTGCATGAGGGGCAGGTTTCGCAGTTTGGCGATACCATTGATGTTTACCGCAACCCTCAGGACATCGTTACTGCGCAGACTTTCTCTGATCCGCCGCTGAACCTGCTGGGCCTGACGAAGAGCGGGGGTGAATTCCGCACGTCAAATGGCACGGTTATTCCGGCATCAGAAGAAGAGAAACGTCTTCCTGATGGACATTACAAAGCAGGTTTCCGGCCACATCACCTTTACCTGCAGCGCCCAAGTGAAGATGCTGTGTGTCTTCCTGCGGTTGTTGATGTCTCCGAGATTACCGGTTCTGAGAGCTTTATTCACCTGACATGCCTGAACCACCGCTGGGTAGCGCTGGAACATGGCATTCATAACGTAGACGTGGATGCCAAGATCGACGTGTATGTGGATGCCAAGAACTTCATGATTTTTGATGATGAGGGTCGCTCTGTTGCGTCTCTCATGCGTGAAGCGGTTTAAGGAGGCGAGCATGGCACGTATTGATCTCGACCACATTCGCCACTCTTATTTGCCGACCCCAACAAGCCCAAGCGATTACGCTTTGAAGGAAGTTAATCTGACCTTTGAAGATGGCGGTGCTTATGCGCTTCTTGGGTCTTCCGGCTGTGGCAAGACGACACTTTTGAACATCATCTCCGGTTTGCTGACACCGTCCGAGGGTGAGCTGCTGTTTGATGGCAAGCCGGTGACGGAGCTGTCGACTGAAGCGCGTAACATTGCGCAGGTGTTCCAGTTTCCGGTCGTTTACGACACCATGTCTGTTTACGACAATCTGGCGTTTCCGCTTCGCAACCGCGGTGTTCCGGCAGCTGAGGTTGATCAGAAGGTCAACGAGATCCTGCGGATCATTGATCTGGAGAGCAAGGCAAAGCGTAAGGCGCAGGGCCTGACAGCGGATGAGAAGCAGAAGATCTCGCTGGGCCGCGGTCTGGTGCGCTCTGATACCAACGCGATCTTATTTGATGAACCGCTGACCGTGATCGACCCGCACATGAAGTGGGTTCTGCGCTCGCAGTTGAAGCATCTGCACAAGCAGTTTGGCTTCACCATGGTTTATGTGACCCACGACCAGACCGAGGCTTTGACCTTCGCGGATAAGGTTGTGGTGATGTATGGCGGCGAAGTTGTGCAGATTGGAACGCCGGATGAGCTGTTCCGCAAACCTCAGCATACTTTTGTTGGCTACTTCATCGGGTCTCCGGGCATGAACATTCTGCCGTGCGAGGTGGATGGAACCATGGCGCGTGTTGGTGGTCACAGTGTGCCGCTGCCATGCGGTCTCGATCCGAAAAAGCAAGCCCAGAAAACCGAGGTTGGTATCCGTCCTGAGTTTGTGAAACTCGGCGGTGCCGGAGAAGGTCTGCCGTTGAAAGTCAACGCTGTTGAAGACATCGGCCGCTACCGCATTTTACGTGGTGAGATGGAAGGTGTTGCGCTGAATGCCATTGTTGGCGAAGGCATGAGCATTCCGGAAAGCCCGACAGCTCTCTTCGATCCAACACAGACGAACCTTTATGCCGACAGCTGGCTCGTAAGTGAGGGGGCCTGATCCATGGAAAAGACCGTAAACAACAAAGCCTGGTTCATGGTTTTACCGGTTCTTTTGCTGGTGGCCTTTACCGCTGTTATTCCATTGATGACTGTCGTGAACTACGCGTTTCAGGACAGCTTTGGAAACAATCAGTTCTTTTGGGTTGGGATTGAATGGTTTCAGGAACTGCTCAGCTCCGAGCGCTTTCATGATGCCTTGGTCCGCAACCTGATTTTCTCCTTCTCCATTCTTGCTATCGAGATCCCGCTGGGTATCGGCATTGCGCTTTGTATGCCTAAAAAAGGCTGGGGTGTTCCGGTTTGTCTGGTGTTGATGGCACTGCCATTGCTCGTGCCGTGGAACGTAGTTGGTACCATCTGGCAGGTGTTTGGCCGTGCGGACATTGGTCTGCTGGGTTACTTCCTGAACTCTCTTGGCATCAACTACAACTACACGCAGGACCCTGTTGCTGCATGGGCCACCGTGATTGTTATGGATGTGTGGCACTGGACCAGCCTTGTTGTGCTGCTGTGCTATGCGGGTCTGGTTTCCATTCCAGAGGCTTATTATCAGGCCGCGCGTATTGATGGGGCGTCCCGCTGGGCAGTGTTCCGTTACATCCAGCTGCCAAAGATGCACAGCGTGTTGCTGATTGCGGTTCTGTTGCGCTTCATGGACAGCTTCATGATTTACACCGAGCCGTTTGTTGTGACAGGTGGCGGACCGGGTAACTCCACAACCTTCCTGAGTATCGACCTTGTGAAGATGGCGATTGGTCAGTTTGACCTTGGACCAGCTGCTGCAATGTCACTCGTCTACTTCCTCATCATCCTGCTGTTCTCATGGGTGTTCTACACCGCGATGAACAACATTGGGACTGAGAAGAAACACTACGCAGGCGAGGAGTAAGCACCATGTCGACAACAACTGGAACTGCAGTCATTGATGGTGGTGTTGCTGCTGGTGGACAGGCTCCACGCAGCCGGACCCGCGCAAAGGCACAGAGAACCGGAAGCCGCTATGCTTTCCTCGTTCCAACTTTGTACATCACGTTTTTGATGCTGCCGATCTACTGGCTCTTCAACATGAGCCTGAAGACCAACCAGGAGATTCTGAGCAAGTTCACTTTGTGGCCGGATGAGCCGACGCTCGCCAACTACATGGTGATCTTCACGGACCCGAGCTGGTACAACGGTTACATCAACTCCATCACCTATGTGGCGCTCAATACGGTTATCTCCGTGGCGGTCGCGCTGCCAGCGGCCTATGCGTTTTCTCGCTATAAGTTTCTGGGTGACAAGCATCTGTTCTTCTGGCTGCTGACCAACCGTATGGCTCCGCCAGCGGTGTTTGCACTGCCTTTCTTCCAGCTCTATTCCGCCTTCGGTCTGATCGACACGCACCTTGCAGTGGCTCTGGCGCACTGTCTGTTCAACGTGCCGCTGGCTGTGTGGATTTTGGAAGGCTTTATGTCTGGCGTCCCGAAAGAGATTGACGAGACTGCTTACATTGATGGCTACTCCTTCCCGAAATTCTTCGGCAAGATCTTCATGCCTCTGATTGCAAGCGGTATCGGTGTGGCAGCGTTCTTCTGCTTCATGTTCTCCTGGGTGGAACTGCTGATTGCCCGTACGCTGACCACAACTGCAGCTAAACCGATTGCGGCCACGATGACCCGTACGGTTTCAGCTTCCGGCATGGACTGGGGTGTACTTGCGGCGGCAGGGATTCTGACAATTATTCCGGGCGCGCTGGTGATCTACTTCGTACGTAACTACATCGCTAAGGGCTTTGCCCTAGGCCGCGTTTAACAGGGAGGCGATTATGGATTTTTCTTGGATGGCCTGGACGTCGCCGACTGCGATTTTCTTCATCACCATTGGCCTGCTGATCTCCAGCATGGCGGTTTGGGAATGGTTTGTGCCGGGGGGAAGCCCACGGCACGGGATTTTGAGATTTGAGACAACACGCGGTGACCGCTTGTTTGTCTCGTTGTTGGGCAGTGCGTTTATCTGCCTGTTTTGGCTTGGGTTTGTTAGCGCAAACCTTTGGTGGGCTCTGTTGGTCTGTGTGGCATATGCGTTTTGCGTGTTCCGCTGGGTTTAGGATTGAGCTTTTTTCTCCGCACTGATGTTTAGGGGAACTTTCAGTGCAATAAATTATAGTCGGGAGGAATATATATGAGACGTCAGCTTTTAGCGTCCGTTGGCTTTGCAGCCATGATTTGCGCATCCAGCTCTGCTTTTGCAGACATGGAAGCCGCGAAGAAGTGGGTGAGCGACGAATTCCAGCCTTCTACTCTTTCTCAGGAAGAGCAGATGAAGGAAATGGACTGGTTCATCAAAGCAGCTGAGCCTTTCAAAGGTATGGAAATCAAAGTGGTTTCCGAAACCATTGCGACCCACGAATATGAGGCAAAGGTTCTTGCAAAAGCATTTACCGAAATCACCGGCATTAAAGTTACTCATGACCTGATTGGTGAAGGTGATGTTGTTGAGAAACTTCAGACCCAGATGCAGTCTGGCGAGAACATCTATGATGCTTACGTCAACGACTCCGACCTGATCGGTACGCACGCTCGCTACAAGCAGGTTCGTAACCTGACTGACTGGATGGCTGGCGAAGGTAAAGCGGTTACGCTGCCAACTCTGGATGTTGAAGACTTCATCGGTCGCTCATTCACAACTGGCCCAGATGGCAAGTTGTACCAGCTTCCAACACAGCAGTTCGCGAACCTTTACTGGTTCCGCTATGACTGGTTTACAAACCCAGACATCAAAGCTCAGTTTAAAGCGAAATACGGCTATGAGCTGGGTGTTCCGGTTAACTGGTCTGCCTATGAGGACATCGCTGAATTCTTCACCAACGACGTGAAAGAAATCAACGGCGAAAAAGTCTATGGCCACATGGACTACGGTAAGAAAGATCCATCCCTGGGTTGGCGCTTTACCGATGCATGGCTCTCCATGGCGGGTGCTGGCGACAAGGGTATTCCAAACGGTCTGCCAGTTGACGAATGGGGCATTCGCGTAAACGGTTGTTCCCCTGCTGGTTCTTCCGTTGAGCGTGGCGGTGCTACCGATGGTCCTGCAGCGGTTTACTCCATCACTAAATACATCGAGTGGCTGAAGAAGTACGCTCCGGCTGAAGCACCAGGCATGGTGTTCTCTGAAGCTGGTCCGGTTCCGGCACAGGGTTCTGTTGCTCAGCAGATCTTCTGGTACACCGCATTCACCGCAGACATGGTGAAAGAGGGTATTCCAGTTGTGAACGCAGACGGCACTCCTAAGTGGCGTATGGCTCCTTCTCCGAAGGGTGCTTACTGGGAAGAAGGCATGAAGCTGGGTTATCAGGACGCTGGTTCCTGGACTCTGATGAAGTCTACTCCGGAAGATCGTGCAAAAGCTGCATGGCTTTACGCTCAGTTCACCGTTGCAAAGACAACTTCTTTGAAGAAGTCTCACGTTGGTCTGACCTTCGTGCGTGACAGTGACGTTCGTGATGCGTCCTTCACAGAGCGTGCACCTAATCTGGGCGGTCTGGTAGAATTCTACCGTTCTCCAGCTCGTGTACAGTGGACTCCAACCGGTACCAACGTTCCTGATTATCCAAAGCTGGCTCAGTTGTGGTGGCAGAACATTGGTGATGCATCCTCAGGCGCGAAAACTCCTCAGGAAGCTATGACTGCTCTTGCAGCTGCTCAGGACAAAGTTCTGAAGCGTCTTGAGCGTGCTGGTGTTCAGGGCGAGTGTGGTCCTAAGCTCAACGAAGTTAAGGATCGCGATTTCTGGCTGAACCAGCCAGGCGCACCGAAAGCCAAACTGGCTAACGAAAAACCAACTCCGGTCACCGTTGACTACGACGAGCTGATCAAGAGCTGGGCAGATGCTTCCAAGTAAGCGTCGCTTCTAAAGTGTCCATCATCGCGAACAGAGTTCGTTTTCGATGATGCGCTTCCAAGACTAAACGAGAAACCCGGTGTCGTAAGGCGCCGGGTTTTTTGCTTGGGGTGTGTTTGGTGGTATGCCGTAATGAAAAGTTCCCGAATGTATTCACTATGCCTAAGCGTTGTAAAATTTTTCTATTTCAATTCGTGATGTATCGAGAAGGGAATTACTCCCAATAATATTACGTAGTGCTTCCGATCCAATTATTGTTGCAATCAAATTGAAGCCATACGGAGCCATCTGCATTTACTAGAAAACCTATGTAGTTGTTGTCTTTGTCGTGAATAACAAAATAATTTTCCTGCACTCTGGCAGCAACCGCATAGAATATGCAGTCAGAATTAAAAAGTAACCAAACTTCTTGATCTGCTTCGACAGTAAAACCAACAGCACTCAAAGTACGATTAAATAAAAATAAGCCAGGTATATTGGAAGCCTGATAAGGATTAATTCTGGCCGTAATGTTGGGATTCAATCGAGCGGTAATGTTAGGGTTAATTCTAGCAGTAATGTTAGGGTTAATTTTGGCTGTAATGTTGGGGTTTCTATTGCTTGGTATTCTCATTTTACTTAATTCCTTTCTGTTTATGGTGATGAGGTCGAATTAATGAATAGTAATTCTTTGTGGTCGTATTGAGTATTGCTAGGCTAAGGAAGGTGTTTAACCTTTGTTTTTATATTACAGATTCTGCAATCTGTGATCAAATCGATTCGAGTTTATGCGCTTCTTGGTTGCGGCATGGTAGGTAGATTTTGCGATGTCTTGGTCAGATTGAAGGGGCTGCTGCTGTGAAGTGTCTAAGGATTTACGCAACGCCGGATGGGGAGTCGCATTTTGGTGAGGCTGAGATACCGACGCAGAAAGTGTCGGTGCATCCTGATGCAACTCCGTTTGATGTGAGTGCCAGTTATCCGGCTTCGCGCGTCCGTTTCTCTCACATTCCAGCAGGTATGAGACAGGTGGAATGGCATAATGTGCCTGATCGGGTTTTGACTGTGAGGCTTGATGGTTCTGTTGAGTATGAAACCAGTGACGGGGAAGTTCGAACCGTCGGGGCTGGGGAGTTTGTGCTTATTGAGGATACGCATGGCAAGGGTCACCTTTCGCGGCATTCAGCTGAGGCTCAGACTGTGCTTTGGATCTCCTTGCCGAATGGGTTGGACGAGCCGTTGTAGGTGGTGAGGGTAACCAAGCCTCTCTCTTACAATTCCGCATATTAGAATTGTATTTTACAACTGGAATTCCTGCCGTGCCCTGCTAAACTATGTGGAATTGCGAGTGATAGTGCGGCGCGGGAGTGCGCTTTGCCTCAGGGAGTTTCGAGTGTCTTCTTCATTTAAATCATCTGGTCAGGTTTCCTATGAGTTGCATGGTGATGTTGCGGTTTTGACCGTGAGCAATGCGCCGGTGAATGCGTTGTCTCTGGCGATCCGGCAGGGTCTGGTTAAGCGTATCAAGCAGTTTGAAGAAGACGATGCGGCGAAGGCTGCGGTGATTGTTGGCGCTGGCAAGGTGTTCATTGCGGGGGCTGACATTCGTGAGTTTAAGCGTCCGGCCACTGAGCCGCATCTTCCTGATGTAATTGACCAGATTGAAGCGTGTTCCAAGCCTGTGATTGCTGCCATTCATGGCGTTGCGCTGGGCGGCGGGCTTGAGGTTGCGCTGGGTTGCCATTTCCGCGTTGCTGTGAAGGGCGCGAAGGTCGGTTTGCCAGAGGTGCATCTGGGTATCATTCCGGGCGCTGGTGGCACACAGCGCTTGCCGCGTTTGGCGGGCTACGAGAAGGCGCTGGAGATGATCCCGAGCGGTGCGCAGCTTGGTGCTGATGCTGTCAAAGCAGCTGGCATTCTGGATGAGGTGAGCGAAGAGACTGATGTGGTTGCAGCAGGCCTCGCGTTCGCGCGGTCTGTGATTGATAACGGAACGCCGTTGCGATGTTGCTCTGAGCTGGTTGCGCCTGCTGTTGATCTGCAGGTGTTTGCGGATGCCAAGGCTGCGGTTGCCAAGCGGGCTCGTGGTCAGAAATCACCGGTGGTGTGTGTTGAAGCCATTGAGGCTGCCAGCCAGACCAGCTTTGCAGATGGCATGGCGAAAGAGCGTGAGATGTTTATGGAGCTGAAGAACTCGGCTCAACACCGCGCTTTGTCACATGCGTTCTTTGCGGATCGGGCGCTTGGCAAGCTTCCTGAAATTGAAGGCATTGCTCCACGCGAGTTGAAATCTATCGGCGTGATCGGCGGTGGTACTATGGGGGCTGGCATAGCGACCGGGGCTCTGATGAACGGGCTTTCCGTTACACTGATTGAGCGGGATGATGAGGCTCTCAGTCGTGCGAAAGCGACGATTGCCAAGAATACTGGTGGTGCTGTTAAGAAGGGCAAGCTTTCAGCAGAGCAGGAACAGCGGATCTTTACTGAAGCCTTATCTTTGAGCACGGACTATGCCTCGCTCTCTGATGTGGATCTGGTTGTTGAGGCAGTGTTTGAAGACATCACTGTGAAGAAGCAGGTGTTCCAGAAACTGGATGAAGTTTGTAAGGATGGTGCTGTTCTGGCGACGAACACGTCTTATCTGGATGTGAACGCCATTGCTGCAGTGACCAAGCGACCGCAGGATGTGATTGGGCTGCATTTCTTCTCTCCAGCGCACATCATGAAACTACTGGAAGTGGTGGTTGCGGACAAGACTGCTCCAGATGTGATTGCGACTGGTTTCCAGCTTGGCAAGATCATGCGCAAGGTTGCTGTTCGGGCTGGTGTTTGTGATGGCTTCATCGGCAACCGCATTCTGGCGACTTATCGTGCAGCTGCTGATGCTGTTGTGGTGGACGGATCATCGCCGTTTGAGGTGGACGAGGTGATGCTGGAGTTCGGCTTCCCAATGGGGCCGTATGCGGTGGCTGATCTGGCTGGTCTGGATATCGGCTGGGCAACCCGCAAGCGGAAGGCGCCAACCCGCGATCCACGTGAACGCTATTTCACATTTGCAGACCGCATGTGTGAGCAAGGCTGGTTTGGACAAAAAACCAGCAAGGGCTATTACGTTTATGAGGAAGGTGCGCGGAAAGGCACGCCAAACCCCGCTGTTCTCGAAATTTTGACAGAGGAACGCAAAGAAAAACATATCAACGCACAAAACCTTTCAAAAGAGCAGATCCTTGATCGGTACATGGCAGCCATGGTGAATGAGGCTGCAAAGGTGGTTGAGGAAGGCATTGCCTTGCGGCCACTGGACGTGGATATGACGCTGATCTACGGCTATGGCTTCCCGCGTTGGCGTGGGGGCCCGATGCAGTACGCAGATGAGATTGGACTTGAGAAAATCCTCAACAATATCAAGGTGTATGCGCAGGAGGATGCTTACTTCTGGCAGCCTGCAAAGCTGCTAGAGGAACTGGTTGCCTCTGGCAAAACATTTGCTGACCTGAATGCTGAGCGGGGGAATAACCCGGCAGCGAAAAAGCACGAGAACGCTTGATTCTCTTCAGTTGC
Organism: Pseudovibrio sp. Ad5; assembly: GCF_001623095.1. NCBI lineage: Bacteria > Pseudomonadati > Pseudomonadota > Alphaproteobacteria > Hyphomicrobiales > Stappiaceae > Pseudovibrio > Pseudovibrio sp. Ad5. The sequence goes on from NZ_LMCH01000009.1 coordinate 22,846, forward strand.
ATCGCCATCTTCTAGTGGTGTACCCTTTGGGTAGCTCTAAAACAGCGCACATAGCAACGGTGCTGTTTTGGATGTTTATTTGCGTATCCTGAACCGAAAACCGGCGCCGGTTTTGGAAGATATGCCCGTTGGAGATGGTGATGCTGAATTTTCTGGAATACATAACCGGACGGGTGATTGCGATTTTGTTCGCGATGGCTTTACTGGCATTTATCCTCCTCATTATCGGATTTGCCTCCGGCCTGATGCTGGCCGTTATTGCCATCACTATCCCCATTGTGATCCTGAAGATCCTGTTCGGCAAGAACAAGCCCAAGATCACTTATCACTATGAGCGCAAGGATTAAGAGATCGGGAAGTTTTTGACCTCGTTCTCGCCCCAGGTTTCCATTGCCTGAAGGACCGGCTGTAGGGATCTGCCCTTTTCTGAAAGGAAGTATTCCACATGCGGCGGTACAACTTCCATAACTTTACGGTCGACAATTCCATCCTCTTCCAGAGAGCGGAGTTGTGCTGTCAATAAGCGTTGAGAAACACCGGGCAGTTTGCGTTTTAGCTCGTTGATTTAGTTTTTGAATTTGCATTGAGGAATACGTTTGTGAAGCTGCAAGTAGGAACAATAAATCTACCCGGTGACCGCGCCCTTGCATGGAGTGAATGGGGTGATGCTGATGGGCGGCCCGTGATTTTGTGTCAGGGTGCAGGAATGGCCTCTGCCATTCCGTTTGGAGAGCAAACCGCAAAGGATCTGGGTCTGCGTGTTCTCTCGGTTGATCGTCCGGGATTGGGTAAGTCCGGTGCAGATCCTGAGAAAAACTTTGAAAGCTGGGCAGAGGATATCAAAGAACTGCTTGATTTTGTGAAGGCCGATCAGGCGTTTGCGATTGGCTTTTCGCAGGGGGCGCCTTTTGCATTGGCACTGGCAGCTTCTGGTCTTGTTGATGGGGTTGCGGTTGTGTCTGGTCAGGATGAGCTGGCTTTCCCCGGTATGTTTGCCAAGCTTCCTGATGAGTTGAAGGGTATGGTTTCTTTGGCTTGCGATGATCCGGACCGTCTTGAGGCTGACATTGCAGGCATGGCGACAGCAGACTGGCTGTGGCAGATGATTGAGGGGATGAGCGGGGAAGAGGACCGCGCGTTTTATGCCTCAGCATCGTTTGCTCCTCTTTATCGTGATGCGCTGACCTCGGGCTTTGCTCAGGGAGCGGCCGGCTATGCCCGTGATACGCGACTTGCGATGGGGCGCTGGTCATTCAACGTTGAGAACATCAAGCAGGACGTGCAGTTATGGTATGGCCTCAAGGATACGAGCCCGGTGCATTCGCCTGATTTTGGCAGCACCCTTGCCACGCGTCTGAGCTGCTCTGAGCTCCATCAGATTGCAGCGGAGGGGAGTGCGATCCTCTGGACTCAAGCTGATGCTATCCTGAGCAGGCTGGTAAAATGTAAAGGCTAAGCAATAAGCCCGGCCAAGAGTTCTGCTGGGCTTTATGCACTTAGGCTGATCGCTTCTGTAAAGCTGTAGGTTCAGACCGGAATAAATATCTGCCGCACATCAGAGCTTCTGGCCACTGGTGCATCGTCTGTGTGGAGTGTCTGGTATCTATGGGCATCTTCTGAGTAGGCTTTTCCCGCGCCGTGATAACCGGCAACTTCCGGGCTTTCAAAGCCAGCACTCTTGAGTTCATTCGCTAAGGACTGCGCAAAAGGGAAAACTTTGGTCCCGTCGAGTTCTGGATCGTCTGGTGCATCTATGAAGCCAGGTTCGGAGGAAAGTTTCAGTTCTTCCGGATCAAATGATTCTGGCGCGGTTGCATCTGCGCTGTAGCAGCTTTCGACGCGTATATCGGTGAATGATTTATCCAGACCGCCTTTTGAGAGTTGCTCAGCCAGCCCTTTTGAGGAAACTGTTTCATAGCCTTCCTCACTGGCGCTTCGTTTGCTGGAGATTTCGTTAGAGCCGTTAGCGCCGTGGCCGAGTACGTAGATTTTGTTCTCACCGTTTTTCAGCGTGCCCAGAATGCCGGTTTTCTCATTGCTGATAATGTTTGCCTGCTGCAGAACATTTGCTTCAAAGGAATAGTTTTGTGCCAGCTTCAGCATGTCTGTGTAGGCATCTGATGATACAAAATCCAGAAGCTCAAATCCCTCAAGGTTCAGCTCCGAGATGACTGCATTTGCCTTATCGCGAATGTCACTGGCCTGAGCCTGGTTCTTTTCTACCAGCTGCTGCTTGAGCGTTTCCAGTTTGGTTTTAGCAGCATCATTTGCCACGATAATATGGCGTGGTTCCTTGCCAGCGGTGTTGCGGGCTTGATTGGTGCCTGCTGCGAAAAGTAAGACATCCTCAGATGCGAAGGGTGCGTAGTAGAAGCCTGTTTTGTGTTCCGGTTCTGCCTTTAAGGCGGAATCATTCGAGCTTGAGGATTGTGTGCTTTTAGTATTAACTTGCGTGAGGCTTGCGTTGTTTTCAATTTGAACAGTTGTTTGTGTTGTATTTACATTAGATATGGGCATGAGGCCACCGTGTTTATTGAGAATCAATAGTAACTGGTGGTTGTATTGTTGTGATTTAGTTTAGTTGATGGCTGTATTGTTTGATACAGCACGCATAGATTGTTTGTAGGTAGTAATATCTACTGGCTCTGAGTTGCTCCGTAGGTTCGTCGGCTTTGCGTTGTTGCCTTGAGACAGCACAAAGCCCGGCAGATTGCACGACCGGGCTTTGTTGTCTCTTAAATTTCAATCGGCTAGTTCAGCTGAGTTGCATCACCCATGGAGAAGAACAGGGTTTCGCCGTTTGCATCGTCCACGCCATCATTGTCGGTGGAGATGAGGATGCGACCATCTTTGGTGATTGCCAGACCTTCAACCTTGTCCGGTGTCCAGCCGTTGGTTGCGGACATGGCTGGGAGAAGATCGAGAGTGACCTTCTTGGTCAGCACTGGCAGCTCAACGCCATGCGGGGCAGGGGTGACACCTTCCAGAGAGATCACAGTAACCTGCTTGATGGCTGCTTCCTTGCCGCCTTTGTTGTCACGCTCTACGACTGCGAATTTGCCGTTGCCAAGAGATGTGATTTCGGAAAGACCGACCCAGCCACCGGCTGCGCTGCGTGGTGCGTCCAGCGGGTAGTGCACAAAGCCCCAGCTCTCATCAGCAGGGTTGTAGATGCCGATCTTGGTCATGCCCTTTGGATCGTCGTTCCACTCACGCTGTACAGCAACGGCCACGAGAGTTTTGCCGTTCATCTCAAACTCAGTTACGCCTTCCAGAGAGAAGCGTTTTGCCTGTGCGATGAGGCTCTCTGGTAGTTTGATTTCTTTTTCGATGACACCATGCGCAGAGGCTTGAAGCAGGAAGTGCTCCATTTCCTTCTTCGCGTTGCCTTCTGATGCCAGCCAGAAGCCGCCGTCTTTGCGCAGGGCAATGCCTTCGAGGTCGTACTTCTTGGCGGTGCCGCCGGTCAGATCCATATGGCCTGTGATTTCAACGGGCTGTTTGGAAACATCCAGCGTGAAGATGCGGGCGTTGTCGTAGAAGCTGTCTGATACGGCATAGAGTTTGTTGGCATCGGTATTGTCTGCCACCATGCCAGAGATTGCTCCCCAGCCGATTGGTGCGTTGGTTTCCGGATCGATGTTGGAGACCAGCTGCGGGTACTCAGCAGAGGTCGCGCCAAACTCATAAAGACCGATATGGGCGCGGACTTTGTCCTTTACGTTGTCCTTCTCGTTAGCAACAACGAAGAGATTGCGGGATGGGATCACCAGCAGGCCTTCCGGGCCGATGTGCGTTGGCAGGAACTGAACGAATTCTGGTTCGGTGCCGGTGTCGCGGTACACTGCTACGAAGTTTCCGCGTTCGGAGTTCACGAAAATCAGGGTCTCGCCGCCGAACTTACCAACGGTTACACCCTCTGGCTCAGTGCCCTTCTTGTGCGCACGCTTGGCCGGGTAATGCCCGTGTGACATGCCCAGATGTTCCATCTGGTTGCCACTGTCAAACTCGATGGGGCCGTCTTTGTTCCAGATGGTGAACCCACGAGACCCGCCTTTGTAATCCCCCTCATTTGCCGTCACAAAGCGATTATCATCAATCCAGGCCACAGCATCCGGTTCACGGGGAATATCTACCTTTGATCCAGACGCATCAGAGGCGCGAGCTTTCCTGACCGGCACGTTTTGTGCTGTCGCGGTACCAGCGGAAAAGTGGCTGGTGATCTTGCCGGAAGCTAGGTCAACGATTGCGAGGTGGTTGTTTTCCTGAAGTGTAACAATGGCTTGGTTGTTGCCGTTGATGGAAACAAACTCTGGTTCCGGATCATCTCCGCCTTCAGCTGCAAGGCCTGTCATTTCCACAATACGTACGGCATCGCAGTTTTTCGGCATGCCGTTCTCATCCAGATCGAAGATGGTGAGGAAACCTGCAGGCATCTGCGGCAGAGCACCATCGTTCAGGTCTTCGTCACGCTCATTTTCAATGGCGATCGCAAGGAACTTGCCGTCTTTGGACACTGCAACGGAGTCTGGCTGGCCTTTGACATCGCACTTTGCTGAAATCTGTTTTGTTGCGGTGTTGATAACGGCTACATAGCCAGATGGAGCGGTGTAGTTCTCAGAAGTGTTGACGCCTGCGAATGTGTAATTGCCTGAAATTGCAACAGAAGTTGGCTCGCCGCCCAGTGCGGTGCGTCCTACCGGCTTTGGCTGTGCTGGGTTGGTTGCGTCAAGGAAGACGATTGCTTCCTGAGGGCCATCGGTGAAAGCTAAGGTTTTTCCGTCTTCAGATGCAGCAATGATTTCTGCGACGGTTTCGGATTTGCGGTCTACGCCTTCCGCCAGTGTTTCGTAAACCGGCATGGTCGCGATGCGTTTAAAGAACTTTGCTTCAGATGCATTTGCAGCAGAAACACCAGCTGCCAACATAGCAACGGAAATGCCGCCCAAGAGTGAAGTGCGAAGAACGCGCATGAAAAATCCCCTGTCAGAATAGTTTTGCGGTTAAGTGCTTTCTGGTTAGGGGCACCGCATGGCAGGCCTATGAATGTTTGTTGAAGCTTTGATGACTAAGGTACATCAACGACTAAGGCGTTGCGGGCTCGATGCCGTCAATGGCGTCTATGAAGGGCTTTTTGGGCTTTAGGGCGAAGCCTTTGTCGTGCATCTGGGCGGATTTTATGCGATCGAGACGGAAGGTGCGGACGGCGCTGCGAAGGTGATCCCAGGCCATAATGTACCAAACCGGGTAACTCAGAAAAAGGTAGTGTGGCTCGATGGTTCGGTGAGAAAGGTTGCCGTTCTGATCGCTGTATTGGATATGGATGCACTTGCTCATCAAGAAGGCTTCGTTGACAGGGCTTATTGCTTCGCTGTCAAATTCTTCAAAAGATCCATAGACATGAAGAGAAGCCGTTTCGCCAATCCAGATGCGGGACTTCAATGTGTCGACACGGGAGCGGAGCTCTGGAGAGAAGGACGCAATCAACTTGCGGCGGATCGGTTTGAGGTTAGCCAGCAGCAGAGGGGAGCGCATGTTCTCTGCGATGGCGAGGCTGATGAGGAGGTCGATCGCTTCCTTGTATTCCAGTTTGAGGCGGCCAACACCCCAGCGGGATTGAAGGCGGATGCCGCCTCCGCGACCTTTATCTGCCTCAATGGGCAAGCCACGCTCGCGGAGCAGTTCCAGATCCCGGAACAAAGTTCTTTGGGAAATGCCGAGCTCATTTGCCAGATCATGCGTTGTGGGACACTCACCAGATTTGAGCAGTGCTTCAATTTGCTCAAGCCTGTCAAGGCGTTTTAGGGCTGTCGCTCTGGTTGCTCGGCTTGTTTCATTGCTCATCAAAGAAATGTGTCATTAAATGACATATATGTCCATACAAACAGGTCATCCGAATATTGAAGGAAAATAATGATGACCAACCAAGTGATTGAGTTTGCACCCTTTCATCTTGCTGAGGGCAAGAGTGAAAGTGATCTTGTTGCTGCTTCTGAGCGGTTTCAGGCGGAGTTTTTGAATGAGCATAAAGGGTTTGTTCGCCGTTCATTGGTGAAGCATGAAGATGGTGCTTATGCTGATATTGTTGTTTGGGCGGATAGCAGTGCAAGTGAGAAGGCTTTTGCTGCCGCTGGTCAACATGAGGCCGGACAGGCGTATTTTTCTTTGATTGATATGAGCCGTGAGCATCAGCCGCGCAAAGCTGGTGCAATGGAATTCTTTAGTGTGGTGGGTACTTATGGCTGAGCCTTTTAAAGAGGTTTTTAATCAAGCATCTATTGAACGGATGGCCTCTGCTTTGGCAGGGGTTCATTCCTCATTTCTTGCTTCTGGTTTCACAGCTGAAGCGCTGGATGGTTTGAGTGAGCTGGAGCTGAAAGAGCGTTCTCTCCATCTGGCGCGTTGCTTGCGCCGTTATCTCCCTGAGGATTATAGCGAAGCGCTGCGGATTATGATGGCGACGCTCTCGGCTCCATTGGCTATGGAGGATGAGCCAGTCTGGGAGAATGATGGAAGCGGGCTTTCTGGCTTCGTCACAATGCCGTTCTCTGATTACGTGCTGCTTTATGGCCTGGAGAAGTTTGAGCTCTCCATGGCTGCTATGAAAGAGATGACGCGTCGCTTTTCAGCTGAGTTTGCCATTCGTCCGTTTATTGAACGCTATGAAGAGGAGGCGATGACGCTTCTTGCTGAGTGGGCTGAAGATGAATGTGCGCATGTGCGGCGGCTTGTTTCTGAGGGAACACGGCCAAGGTTGCCATGGGGACAGCGATTGAAGGGCTTTATTGAGGCTCCTGATAAGTGCCTGCCATTGTTAGAGAAGCTTAAAGATGATGAGACTGAGTATGTGCGCCGGTCTGTTGCCAATCATCTGAATGACATCTCCAAGGATCACCCTGATTTAACTGCGGAGATTTGTGGACGCTGGCTCGAGCAGCCAACCGAGCGTAGATTGCGGTTGGTGCGGCATGCGTTGCGGAGCAATGTGAAGGTGGCCCATCTGCCGAGCCTTGCTGTGCTCGGATATGATGCAGAACATACGCGTGTGGTGCGTAGTATGTTGGATACTGATCGGGTGGTCTATGGGTCAGGACTGACCTTTTCTGCGGAGATAAGCAATGCCTCTGAGAAGGCAGTTCCGTTTATGCTGGACTTTGTCATCTACCATCGTAAAGCGAACGGGACACAGGCCCCAAAGGTGTTCAAGTGGCGGAGAGGCGAGTTGAGCGCTGGGCAGACGCTTCGTGTTTCAGGCAAACACAGCATTCGGCCAATCACAACACGTCGGTATTACGAGGGAGAGCATCGGCTGGCAGTGTTGCTGAACGGAGTTGAGACGCCGATTGGGTCCTTTGAATTGGTTGGTGTTGAAGAGGTGGTTGCTTAACTGCCGAATGAGCAGGCCTTGACACCGTGCGACAATAGATTATCTAAAATGACAATCTATTGTTTGTGTGTTGAGGGCATCATGCGTTTAGAAGGACATCTTGGACTTTCTACCCTTGTGAAGACATTTCCTTATCGGATTTGTCTTACATGGGCAGGTGTTCTTGTAGAGAATTTTTTGATGGCACTGATCCCGTTGCTCATCGGATTTGCCATTGATGACCTGCTTCAAGGGGTGTTCGACAATGTCATTATAATGGGTGGTGTTCTTGTTGGGCTGACGGTGATCGCGGTTGCACGCCGGATTTATGATACCCGCGCCTATGGCACAATCCGGCTCCATTTAGGGGCGGAACTGGATCAGAGGCATCAGAATAAGCCGGTTTCGAAACGAGCAGCGCGGCTGAACATGAGCAGAGAGCTGGTGGACTATCTGGAAGGGGAAGTACCTGAAGTACTTTCAGCTGTTATCCAGATTATTGTCGCTCTGGTGGTGCTTGCTGGCTTCCATTTGTGGCTGTCAGCGTCGGCGTTTACTGTCGTCGTTCTGATGCTGCTTACTTACTCGGCGTTTAACAACCGGTTTTATTTGCTCAATTCCGCCCTGAATGCAGAGACAGAGAACCAGGTGCATGTGCTTGAGAGAGGAAGCCGGCGTGGTGTCTGGAGACATCTGCGTGCGCTAAGGATGCATGAAGTTCGTCTTTCTGACACGGAGGCCATTGTTTATGGCGTGATTTTCCTGTTTCAGATTGCGTTTATTGTGATCAATCTGATCCTGGCGGCTGGGCTACCCGACATTAGTACAGGCATGATCTTTTCTATCGTGGCTTACTCGTGGGAGTTCGTGGAGGCGGCCATCATGCTGCCTATGACGATGCAAAGCCTGACACGCCTGAATGAGATCACTACGCGAATAAACAATGTAGAAGAAGAGTAAGCTGAGGCAAGAAGAGCTGGCGCGATGACCAGCCCTTACAATCGTGTGATCAGATCAACGATGGTTTGACAGGCGCGGACGTGCGCCATTTGCTATTTTGCGCAGGCCTTTGAAGTCCAGAACGGCAATCTTGTGCTTGCCGATGAGCTTTACAGCGCCTTCCTTCTCCAAGCTCTTCAGAACACGGCTTACAGTCTCAGCGCGCAGGCCAAGATAGTCAGCAATGGATTGCCTGGAGATTGGCAGAGTGAACTCTTCCACAAAGCGTGGAATGCTCATGCGGTTGCGTAGCTCAAAGATAAAGGAGGCCATGCGCTCTGTTGGGGTTTTTTTGCCCAGATCAGAGGAATGGTCGAACTGCTGGTGCATGATGTCCGTCGCGCGGCGCCAGTAGATGCGGCGCAGGTTGGAATCCAGCAGCAGCAATTCTTCGAAGACATTGCGTGGAACCAGCTTCACTAAAGTTGGTGCAAGCGCGACCACTTCACCAGACGCGTGACGGTCTGCACGGTTCATGTCCAGATACTCACCCGGGAAGCGAAGCGTGAGTAGGGATCGGCGTCCGTCACTTAAGTGGCTCTCAACGGCGATCACACCATTGAGAACTGCGAAAACAACAGGTTCCGGAAAGTCTTCTGGCGCCAGTTGATCACCTTCGTTCAGCTCGATGGTTCTGGCGGCACGTAATTCTGCTTTTTCGAAATGATGATGCATCGGGCGACAGAGGCATTCCTCGCCCTTAAAACCGCAGGATTCCTGAACACATTCAAACGAAAGATGGTCAGGTGATGACGCTATCTTTGGAGGGGTTGTCCCCGACATGCGTTAAGCTCCCCGCTTATTACGTGATTTGGCGTAAAGTCCCCTGTAGTCAAGGACATTGATATAAATCAATATTCTAAGGATTACTTTTATTCAACATTTTGTTACCGGATGAGAGTGAAAAAATATCATTCTTTAGAACTCCTAAATCCAACTACTGATTGCAATCAATGAAAACAGTTCAGCTCCATGCAGAAATACTGCGTATTCGGGGATCGATGCTGCCTGACAACGAATCTTGTTAGTATCATCCCAGCCAAACTGGGGGTAACAATGCGCCTTCTCGTCAGTATGTCGATTGCTTTGATGACAAGCACTGCGGCATTCGCAACAGATTTAGGGCCTGTTGCAAAGATAGAGCAGAAACCTGCTCTTGTAGAACTGGGAAAACGCTTATTTTATGATAGCCGTTTGTCTGGTGACACCAACCTTAGCTGTTCAACATGTCATGATCCAGCTAAGGGGTTCACAGACGGCGAAAAGCTTTCTACTGCATATACAGGTACAGAAGGTTTCCGTAATACGCCAACACTGGCGAATGTCGGACACCGGGCAGCCTGGATGCATGATGGCCGTTTAGGTACAAACCTGAACGATGTCTCTCGTGGTATGATCACAGAGACCTACATCATGAACATGGATATGCGCATCATGCAGGAACGCATGAAGCAAGATCCTGTTTACGTTGAAATGTTTAAAGCTGCGGGTAAGGGTGAACCATCTAACGGTGGTGCTCGCGGTGCTTTAGAAGCATTCCTTAAATCCATTACATCTCAAGGTTCCGCGTTTGACCGTGGTGAGCTGACCGTTTCTGAACGACGCGGTTATGAACTCTTCATGGGCAAAGCAGGGTGTTCTTCCTGTCACACCGGCAACCGCTTCACAGATGATCAGCCACACAATATCGGTGTTCCTAACAACCCTGATATCTGGTCTGATCCACTGCGTCACATCACCTATGTGACTTACGCGAAGTTCATGGGCGTTAACAACTACATGAACCTGCGTGAAGACCAGGGTGCATTCATCCGGGATCATAAAGAAGAGAACAAGCGTTCCTTCCTGACCCCAACTCTTCGTGAGCTGACATACACTGCGCCTTACATGCACAACGGCATGTTGGCGACACTTGAAGACGTTGTAGAATTCTACAACCAAGGTGGCGGTGATGATGTCAACAAAGACTCACGTCTGAAGCCTCTCAATCTGAAGAACAGCGAAAAGGCCAATCTGGTCGCGTTCCTGAAGACCTTGTCTGGCGACAGCTTCGATACTCCTGAATATGTTTGGACAGCCGACGACTACTCTTACGAGTTGATCGAAGACTGGAAAAACAAGAAGAACTAGGGGGCTGCTAAAATGACAACATTCAAAAAAACCATTAGTGTGATTGCACTTGCTGGTGTTTCCATTGTTGCAGTTGCAGCTGGTGTTCAAGCGGCTGAAAAACGCCCGGCAGAACTGGCTCCTTTGGGTGAGCCTCCTTCTCCACCAGATAACCCAATGACACCTGAAAAGGTTGAGCTGGGCAAGCTCCTGTTCTTCGATCCACGTCTGTCCGGTAACGGTGCGATGCCATGTTCGGCATGTCACTTGCCAGAGCTTGGCTGGGATTTCCCTGACAAGATCTCTCTGGGCTATCCGGGTACAGTTCACTGGCGTAACTCACCAACAATCGTGAACACTGCATACTACGGTAACTTGTTCTGGACTGGTGTTTCCAAATCTTTGGAAGCAGAAGCTCGTACAGCTGCTCGTGGTGGTGTTGCCGGTAACGGTGAAGACGACATGATGGAAGCGCGCCTTGCGTTTATTCCTGAGTATCGTGAGCGCTTCAACGATGTGTTCGGTACCGAATACCCTCTGATGCGTGACGCTTATATGGCGATTGCTGCATTTGAGCGGTCAATTGTTCAGCGTGATACTCCGTTTGATCTGTACATGCTCGGCGATGATGATGCTCTGAGTGATCAGCAGAAGCGCGGTATGGAACTGTTCACCGGTAAGGCTGGTTGTTCTACCTGTCATGATGGTGCTCTGATCTCCAACCAGAAGTACTACAATCTCGGCGTTCCAGCTTATGACGGTTGGGAAGACGATGAGCTTGCGCAAATCACCTTCCGCTTCGAGCTTTTTGCAAAAGGCTCCACGGAAGAGAAATACCGCAAGTGGAAGGACGATCCGGGCCTTTACTTCGTGACCAAGCAGAATGCTGATCTCGGCAAGTTCCGTGTGCCTTCTCTGCGTTACACCAAGTACACCGCTCCTTACATGCACAACGGCATGTTGGAAACTCTGGAAGACGTCGTAGAATTCTACAACCAGGGTGGTGGCACTAACGACTGGGCTGCAACGAAAACCGACCTGATTAAGCCTCTCGGTCTGACCGACAAAGAGAAAGCTGATCTGGTGGCCTTCGTAGAAAGCTTCACTGGCGAGCGTCTTCTCATGGAAACACCTGATCTTCCTGAGTATGAACCGCTTCCGGCTGTAACGAATTAAGAGGAGATGGAGATGACACATCAACCTAAGTCCGTCTCTCCTGAGATGATTGAGGTCGTGAACGGCCCTGAGGAAATTGCAAAAACTGGCAAGCGTTGTGTAATGACACGCCGTCAGTTCCTGCTGACTTCCGGTATTTCTACCTTCACCGTTATGGTGGCTCTCAAGTCTGGTCCTTCCTCTGCGAAGGTGCCTGCGATGGTCTCCACTTATGAGCGCAAGTTCATTTGTAAGCTTTCTGAGCTGAAAGAAGACGAACCGCTCGACTTTAACTATCCGGACGAAGGCGCTTATTGCGAGTCCATGATTGTTAAGTTGGGCAAGGAAGCTGGTGGCGGTATTGGCTCTGACAAGGACATTGTAGCGTTCAACTATACCTGTACTCACCAGGGTGGTCCGCTGCAGGGTACCTATCAGAAAGGTGATAAGGCTCTGGGTCCATGCCCACTGCACCTGACCACCTTTGACCTAACCCGTCATGGTATCTTCATCTCCGGCCAGGCTTACCAGAGCTTGCCTCAGGTTCTTCTCGAGCTGGACGGCGACGATGTTTACGCTGTTGGTATGTTCGGGCTGATCTATGGCCGCTACGACAATCTCAAAGGGTGAGGAGTAAATCATGTCAACTCCCTACTACATTCCTGGAACAAACATTCCGCTGCCTCCGGTAGATGCTGATGTTCTTTCCACTGCTTGTGATTATTGCATCGTAGCGTGTGGTTATAAGATCTATCGCTGGCCTGTTAAGGCTGGAAAAGTAGGTGGTGAAAAAGCCGCTGAAAACGCCTTTGGCGTCGACTTCCCGGTTGATCCGCTGGGCCCATGGGTTGCTCCGAACCAGTACAACGTTGTGCTGCACAAGGGCGAACCTCACCATGTGATCATCATTCCGGATAAAGATACCAAGCATGTAAACATCAATGGTAACTCTTCTATCCGTGGTGGTGCGCTGGCGAAGAAGATTTACAACCCTCAGACCCCAACTCGTGATCGTCTGAAGTCACCTATGATCCGCATGTTCGGCACGTTGATGCCGGTCACCTGGGATCTGGCTCTGGAAATTGCTGCGGAAGTTGGTAAGCACGTTATCAAGAAGCACGGCGAGAACGCTTTCTGCGTGAAAACATTCTCCTACGGCTACATGGAAAACACCTACGCGATTTCCAAGTATGCTCTGCGCTCTGTTAGCACTGCGAACTTCACATTCCACGACACTCCGTCTGATGTGACGTCCACTCCGGGCTTCCGTGATGCCGGTTTCGACAATTTCGGTCCTTCTTATCAGGACTGGAAAGATGCCGAGACTCTGATGATCTGCGGTACCGACCCATACGAGTCCAAGACCATTCTGTTCACTGACTGGATCATGCCAGCCATCCAGAACGGTCAAAAGACAATCTTCATGATCCCGCGCCGTACTGCTGGTGTGGCTTATGCGGAGAAGAATGGTGGTCTGTGGCTCGACATCCAGCCAGGTACTGACCTTCTTGTTGTGAACGCGATTGCTCGTGTGATCATCGAAAACGGTTGGCAAGACGCTGAATGGATCCGCGATTGGGTCAACAACAAGTGGGAGAGCTCCTCAGGCTTCGGTCAGGGTACTCGTAACACTCCATGGCAGTGGCGTACGACCTGGGGCAAATTCCAGACCAAAGGCTACGACGACTTCGTTAAGTGGCTGATGGCTCAGGATGAGTTTGAACCAACAGCTGCTGCTGAAACTGCTCAGATCGATGTAGAGAAAATCTACAAGGCTGCTGAGTGGATGGCTAAGCCTCGTGATGATGGATCCCGTCCTAAGACCTCCATCATGATCGAGAAAGGCTTCTACTGGTCCAATAACACCGGTAACACCAATGCGATTTCGTCTCTTGGTATTATCACTGGTTGTGGTGGTCGTCCGGGTCAGGTCATTGGCCGTGCTGGTGGTCACCAGCGTGGTGGCTTGAAGGGTGGGTCTTACCCACGCAACAAGTCTCCTGAGAAACTGCCAGGCCGTCGTCGCCGCGCAATGGATACCGACCGGTATCTGATGAGTGGTCACACCCGCTTTGCTCACGTGATTGGCAACACCTGGATTCAGTCCATGTGTGGTTCCCAGTCTCTTGCTGCAAAGTTTGAGGAACTGACTGTTCAGAACCCAAATCAGGTGCGCTCTTACGATAAGCAGACCATCATCGACACACTCAAGAAGCGTGTAGATAGCGGTGGTATGGTTGTTGTGAACCAGGACATCTACCTCGTAGATCCGATTGGTGCACGTTTCGCAGACATCGTCTTCCCAGCTGCTGGTTGGGGTGAAGACACATTCACCCGTGCAAACGGTGAGCGTCGTCTGCGTCTGTATCCAAAATTCTACGATGCACCGGGTGAAGCAAAACCTGACTGGTGGATTGTTGCGAACCTCGCGAAGAAAATGGGCTTCAAGGGCTACGATTGGAAAGACTCCAACGAAGTGCTTGAAGAAGCAGCCCGCTTCTCACGTGGCAGCCGTAAAGACTTCTTTATGCTGAAGGTTGCTGCTCAGAAGGAAGGCAAGACTCTTCACGAGAAGTTTGCTGAGTTCGGTACTGATGGTATTCAGGGCCCAGTTGTTATGCTTGAAGACGGAACCCTGCAGGGTACCCAGCGCTTGCATGACACAACCCGTGAACTGTCAGCAACTGGTCCAACCGGTTCCAACCGCTACAACAAGAAGCTCACTCACTTCAACTCTCAGACTGGTAAGTGTAACATCCAGAAGAGCCCATGGAGCCTGTTCTCCGATTACTGGGCATGGATGAAGCCGAAGGATGATGAGCTTTGGGTGACTTCCGGTCGTATCAACGAGCGTTGGCAGTCTGGTTATGATGACCGTCGTCGTCCTTACATCGTGCAGCGCTGGCCTGAAAACTGGGTTGAAATCCACCCAGATGATGCGAAAGAGCGCGGTATCGAGAACGGTGACTACGTGATGCTCTTCTCTGACCGTATTCCGGTTCAGACAGACACCACAGTGGGCATTGAAGGCGATGACTTCACCTTTACAAAACTGATGGATGAAGGCCATATCGAGCTGACTGAAGGCGCTATTACTGCGGTAGCAATTGTTACCCCAGCGCTGAAGAAGGGCATGCTTTACATGGACTTCCTGCACACCGCACAGCCAGCGAACGCTCTGTCTGGCCGCGTGGTGGACTGGATCAGCGGTAACTACAACTACAAGATGGGTGTTGGTCGCATCAAAAAGATCGGCACAAGCCCATACAAGGATAGTTTCCGGTCTATGTCTTTCGCACGTCGCGATATTGCATAGGAAATCAGGAGCTGGCGGGGCTATCCCGCCAGTTCTTTTTCCGCTTGTGCCAAGGGGCTCGCGCACTTGAGCCGTTTTGCAGAAGTGGGCCTTAAGTCAGTTTGTTTTCAACCTGCTTTAAGTTTTTGTTTTGCGTATTCTTGCCCGAACACCGGAGTCCACTACTCGGGAATACGCTTGAGGAGAAAAGCCAATCATGACGGTTTCCATCAGGCATTTAGATCAGGATTTTGCAGTGGAGCAGACCGAAGCTACTGATAAGCTCGTGAAAATCTTGTGTGAGTTGCTTGCAAACGGCGAAGAGCGCGAAAAGTGTTTGTCCGCTCAAATTCTTGGAAAATTTGGCACTTCGACTGCTCATGCTGCGCTTGCTGAAGCGCTGCGAGATGAAGATGAAGACGTCCGCAGTGATGCGGTTGAAGCTCTGATCAGCGCAGGCAAAGGCTTGGATGCTGATGTTCTGCTGTGGAGTTTGCAAAACGATCCAGTGTTGGAAGTGAAGCTTTCTGCCATTGACGGACTTGCAATTGTTGGCGGGACAGTTGCGGACGAATGGCTGACAAAGCTGGCTAAAGACCGTTGCGAAGATGATGTTGCATGGGACGGTTACGGTGCTGAATGGGATGATTGGCTGGATGTGCAGCGCAAGTCCATTCTGGCGCTGGGCACGTTGAAATGTGAAGCATCTGCTGCTGCTTTGTTGGAAGCTGCCCGCGATCCATTCGGTCAGGAAGTTTGGCCGGAAGTGACCATGGCGCTTTCTGAGATGGGCGTTGCCGGGTTGCTTGAACTGGCCTCACTGGCGACGGATGCGTCTGCTCGTGTGCGTGAGCATACGGCGCGTGCGCTCTCCTCTGCGAATGATGAGCGGGTTGGTGAGATCCTGCGTGTGCTGTTTGCAGATGCTGACCCTGATGTGCGGGTTGCTGCGGCTGAAGTGCTGATGGCTCGTGGTGAGGAAGCAGATCTGGCTGTATTGTTGGCTGATAGTGAACCGCAAATGCGTCGTCTGGCACTGAAAGCATCTGGTAAACTCTCCTACTTAAAGCTTGAAAAGGTTGCTTTTGAAGACGAGGAGGAGACCCTGCGTATTATGGCGCTTGGTCGGATGGCTTCTTCTGAAATCACCAAGCCGGATGCGCTGATCGAGCGGATTGAACGCTCTTTGCGTAGTGCTAGTGATGCTTTTGTTGCCGCGCTTGTACCTGTCCTTGCGAAGGTTGAGAGTGAAGCTGCGACGGCTCTGTTGAGTGAGATTGCTGTCCACCGTCAGGAGGAAGCAGTGTTGAAAGCGTTTATCGTGCTTCACGGTGAGAAGCCGAGCGTTGATGGACTTGCTGTTTTGCAGGAGCAGGTGACAAGTGCAGAACAGGAAATCCGTCTTGCTGCCCTGAACTCTCTGGCCAAGCTGGCTGAAGGTGAGGGCGATTTTGCGGACAATGCTGCTGTACAGCTGGTTTGGGCGGTTTCAGGTAAGCTGATGCCTGAAGCGCATGATCAGGATATTCTCGACGGCGCAAAAGAAAAAGATCCGTCTGATCTGGGTAGCAATGGCAAGGGTGACGGCAAGCAGCCGCGCATTCAGATTGATCGTGAAGGCAATGTGATTGAGCCTCAGGCGCCAAATGAAGTGGTCGCTGAGGAAGAGGTTGTTGCCGAAGAGTCTTCTGCTGAAGAGCTGGTTGCGAAGGTCACTGCCGGTGCTGATCCTGTAGTTGCTGAAGACGTGCCAGAGGGCGCTATTGAGAGTGTGGAAGACCTGCCTGACAATGTTGTTGCCTTCCCGGGCTCAACACTCGGTGCGATTCTGAACACTGAAGACGAGATTGAGAAGCTGGCTGAAGAGCCTGTCGATCTTGGCAAGAAAGACATGCACTTCCTTGAGCTTGCGAATGAGCTGATTGAGAAGAAGCGTGTTGTGCCAGGTCGTCCGGATGATCCTGCCTTGGATATTCGCTTGCTGGCTTTGCGCATTTGTGGTGATGCGAAGCGTCCTGAACTGATTGATGCGCTGGTGTCTGCTTTGTCTGATCGCCAGATGCAGGTTCGGTTCGCGGCTAGTCAGAGCCTCGTTCATCTGGTTGAGAATGGGCTTGAGCTTTCTGAGGAAGCCATCGAGCGTATCCTTGCTTTGCCACCAGAGAATGATGTGGCTGTGCGTGCAATGCGTGTTGAGCTTCTTGGCACCTCCTCAAATCCAGAAGCTGAGAAGGTTGTGACGGCCGGGCTGAAGGACAAAGCCGACGCTGTTTCTGCTTCAGCGCTGAAAGTTTTGGCCGGAAAACCTGACACTAACATTGATGTGCGTAGCTATCTCAAAAGCCCTCGTCGTCGCCTGCGAGTGACTGCGCTGGAGCTTGTGAGTGCAAACTCAGATACTAGTAATCTGGATGAGATTTTCGAAGCTGCGCAGATGGAAAATGGAGTTCTTATTCCCGGAGCTGCAACGTGTTTGCGTTGCTATGCTCAGGAGAGTGTTCTTGGTGCTATGGAGCAGTGGCTGGATGGAGATCTTTCCCGCAAGCTGGCGGCTCTTGAAGTGCTGAACAAATACGTGGCTTGAGGTTTCTGCTCTCAAATGAGGCGAAACCAAATCTCGTGATGGGCATCGGTATTTATCTGGTGCGGAATACGTTGTAAGGAAACCTGCTGGCGTTCGCTGGCAGGTTTTCTTTTTTGGAGGGGGCATCATGCGATCCAAGACACTTTCTACCGGTTACAAGATGCCAATGCTGGGCCTTGGTACGGTGAACTTTGGAGAGGGTAAAACCTATCCTGCACTTCGTGCGGCGTTGACTGCTGGGTATCGCCACATCGATTGTGCGATGATGTACGACAATGAAGCTGAGATTGGGCAGGCGATTGCTGATGCCATGAAGGAAGAGGGCATCAAGCGCAGCGAACTCTTTATCACCTCCAAGCTATGGAACAGCTTTCATAAGCCTGAAGATGTGAGAGGCGCGCTGGAAAAGACTCTAGCGGACCTTCAGCTGGACTACCTTGATCTTTACCTCATGCACTGGCCTGTGGCGCTGAAGACGGGCGTGAAGAAGCCTACCAGCTCAGAAGACTATTATTCGCTTGAAGATGTGCCGCTGATGGATACATGGCGGGCGCTGGAAGAGTGCTTTGATGATGGTCTGGCGAACACGATCGGTGTTTCCAACTTCAGCCCTCAAAAGCTGGAAGATTTGATCATGGAAACGCGGGTTGTTCCGGCTGTTAATCAGGTGGAGTTGCATCCTTTCCTTCAGCAGAATGACCTTCGCTCTTATTGCCTGCACAATAACATTGCGCTGACCGCATACTCTCCGCTTGGGCGTGGTGTTCCAGCGGATCTGACGGACGCGCAGAAGCAGGATGTTGTTCTCGCTCATCCTGTCATTGAAGAGATTGCCGAGAAGCATGGCGCGACGACATCTCAGGTGGTGCTTAAATGGGCGATCCAGAACGGTGTTATCGTTGTGCCAAAGTCAGGTAATCCTGAACGTCTGACGCAAAACCTGGCAGCGCTTGAGTGCGATCTTGATGAGCATGACATGTCTCGCATCGCGCAT
Source organism: Pseudovibrio sp. Ad5 (assembly GCF_001623095.1). Taxonomy (NCBI): domain Bacteria; kingdom Pseudomonadati; phylum Pseudomonadota; class Alphaproteobacteria; order Hyphomicrobiales; family Stappiaceae; genus Pseudovibrio; species Pseudovibrio sp. Ad5. The sequence continues at coordinate 41,348 of NZ_LMCH01000009.1, forward strand.
CTGGACAAGAACCATCGCTTTATTCCGGGCGATGAGTACTTCTTGTCCGGCAGCCCGTACACCTGGGAAAACCTTTGGAACGAGCCGCGCCCTGAGTAAAGGATCTCAGACCTTAAAACTGGAGGAGTCGCGTATCAATAGATGCGGCTCTATCCGTTCTGTGGTGGTTGGTGTTGGTTCTCCATCCAGACGTTTGATGAGTAAGTTGGCGACGTCCTTGCCGATGGTGCGCGGGTAGCTTTCAACCGAGGTCAGTGCTGGAGTCCATGCTTCACCTTCTGGCAGGTTGTCGAAGCCAACTACGGCCAGGTCTTCGCCTATATTGCGGCCTGCTTTCTTGAGTTCTGCTGCTGCGCCGACTGAGACAAGATCATTGTGGCAGAGCAGGGCGGTGAACTCAGCCTTGTTTGAGACGAGTTGCTGCGCTTTTATGCGTCCGCATTCACGATCAAAGCCGCATACTTCAACATGGATGTCAGATTCAGGAATGCCTGCTGCTTTTAAGGCGTCGTAGAAGCCGCGTTTGCGCTCTCGACCCGGCATGGTTTCCTGCAGGCCTGCAATCATTGCGAATTTGCGATGGCCTTGCTCAAGCAGATGCTTTGTGGCCAGCTGGGCAGCCTGATAATTGTTGGAGCCAATGTAGTCCATTGCCAGACCTTCAATTTCCCGGCAGAAGGTGACCACGGGAATTCTGCGCGTGTTGGCGATCTCGAAGTCACTTCTTTTTGTGCCTGCGCTCGGGCTGATTGCGATGCCTGCGACGCCGTGGCCGATGACTTCTTCAAGCATGGTTTGCTGGCGCTTGGTGTCTTCGCCGACATTGGCGATAACGGGCAGGTAGCCGTGTTCTGAGAGAGCTGCTTCCAATGACGTGCAGAACTCAGCGTAAAATGGAATTGAAATATCCGGCACGAGAACGCCGACCAGTCGCGAACGGCCTGACCGGAGTTTGGCGGCGTTGTAATCTCTAACAAACCCCAACTCTTGCATAGCTTTCTTTACGCGAGCTTTGGTTTCATCGGTCATTCGACCTGTGTCATTTATGGTATTCGAGACAGTCGCAACGGATACTCCCGCTGCTTTCGCAATATCGGACACAGTAACTTTGGATTTTTTTAAAGGCATGAATTTGCTTTATTTATAAAGTAAGTTGAATTATCAGGCGACAATAACACCTGAATCGTGTGCATGTGAGCTATATTTTTGTTTTTTCTATGTAAATGTTATTTGGGTTACGTATAGGTCAGAAAATTAGCCGGTTAAATACTTCTCCATTTTTCCTGTAAGATGAAATATTTTCAATCACTTGGCGCCCCATTTCTCGTCTGGTTTCGAGTGTGGCACTCGCAAGGTGAGGGGTCAGGGTTGTGTAGGGGGACGCGATCAGCTCATTGGGAACATTAGGCTCATCCGGAAATACATCCAAGGCTGCGGCCCCGAGTGTTCTGTTCTCAAGTGCAGTGATTAAATGTTGAGTGTTTACCAATGAACCACGGGCGATATTGATCAAAAGCCCGCTCGGGCCCAGAGCTTCTAATATATTAATATCTATAATATTTTTTGTGTCAGGGCTGCCAGATGCAGCAATGACAAGCACGTCGGATTCGCTTGCCAGTTCCAACGGAGAGGACCGGCATTGTTTATCTTGTTTCGGGTCTGCGTTGCGATCACAGTACAAAATTTGCATGCCAAATGTGCCGCCTAAAATTTTGGCGGCTTTTCTGCCAATGCGTCCATATCCAAAGATGCCGAGTGTTTTACCTCGCAGGCTGTAGCCGATGCCCAATTTGCCGTTGAGCCAGTCGCCATTGCGGATAAAGCGGTCTCCCTCTGCAATTCGGCGAGAGGATGCCAGAGCAAGGGCCACGACATGATCGGCCACGGCTTCGGTCAAGGCGTCTGGTGTGGTTGTGATGATGATGTTTCGATCGCGGGCCTGTTTCAGGTCAACTTTATCGTAACCTGCGCCATAGACCGCAATAAGCTCAAGGTTGGGCATTTCTGCCATCAGCTCACTGGAGAGGCCAACATCGCCCTTGGTTGCGACGATGCGGATGTTCGGCAAGGTCCGAGCTCTCAGCTCTTCGTCTTGTTGAAGTTCCCAATAGCGAGCAAGCGGGGTGCATTTTTCCAGCTCCTCGTTGATTTCATTGGGCGCATAAGGGCTTAGTTGAAGAACATCGATCATAAGACAGTCATCTGAAGATTACTTGAGCATCAAAGTCAAGAATGCATCAAGTTGCAGACGTTCGCCAGTGGGGAGTGTCGACTGCCCCACAGATGCCTGCGTTTCAACGTGTCAGGAAACCCGCCGGACTCATGTGAACGTGAAAATCAGATAGAGAATGCCTACCAGAATACTCGTTACAGCGACGGTGCCACAGAAGTCAGTTGCCGCACACCGAACAGTCTTAAAAGGAAGTCGACGCATAATAACACCCCCAACCTTGGAGAGACCCCACAATCCCTCTCAGATATATTAGGAAGATGCGCTGTAAATAAGTAGACTACATAATGTCGCAGTCTGGTTAGAGAACATGGTTGTTCGCTTATAGGGTGGCCTCTAGAATTCTTCTATCTAACTGATTTTGTTATTTATTTAATTTGGTTTGAGAAGCTTTGCGTCAAAGGGGCTGGTTTAGGGTGGCAAGCTTGTTAGCTTAGGGCGGCTGTTGTAAATTAATAAACTTCCAAGGCTGCAAACAGCTTAAAAAACAAGAATAATTGGAGTGTGAGTGGTGGCCCGTCCAGCAAACCTCTCGAATGCGGTTTACGACAAGATGAAAGATGCTGTCGACTCCGGAGAATTTCCGGAAGGTCTTAAGCTTCCGACAGAAAATGCGCTGTGCGAGCGGTATGGCGTCTCACGTCCTGTCGTACGCGGTGCGATGGAGCGCCTGCGTAAAGAGGGCTACATCAAGACTGTGCGTGGCTCTGGCAGCTTTGTCATCAAGGAGCACGTCACTCCAACGCCTTTTGCGCCCACACTCGGAGAATTTGCGATTTCCGGCATTGGTGACGTTATTCAATGCCAGGAAACCCGAATGGCCTTTGAAGGCGAGATGGCAGCGTTGGCTGCTGAGCGCTGGACAGATGAAGAGATGGCAGAGCTGGATGCTGCGTTGGCGCAGATCCACAGCGATGGGCTGGACTCTGTCGGCACCATTGATGGTGACATGCGTTTTCATGCTGCAGTGGTGAAAGCTGCCAAGAATGAATATGCAGCGGCTGTTTATGAAGTCATGAAGCCGCAAATCCTAGTTGGTATGAACATGAGCAAGGGGCTGTACCCGTTGCTGCCCGAGTTCGCACGCCGGCACGGGATCGAAGAGCATAAGGCTATTCTGGACGCGATCAGAGCGCGTGATGTTGAAGGTGCACGCCGTGAGATGCGAAACCACATCGGCTTCTTTGGGGATCAATTTAAATAGAAAAGGCTCGCCCCATTTGTTGCGAGCCCTCTCATCATCAATAAATCAGATGCTGCGAGCCTGTATGAAGGCCTCGACCTGATCGCGTGTCGGGATTGGTGCGACTGCGCCATAGCCTTGCGTTGTGAGTGCTGCGGCTGCGTTGGCGTATTTGAGACTGTCTTCCAGCGACTTGCCAGCCACCACATTGGTGAAGAAAGAGCCGGAGAAGCAGTCACCAGCACCAGTGGCATCAACTGCTTCTACCGGATTGCCTGCAACGCGCTTTCTCTCAGCGGCTGTTGCGTACATCGCGCCCTCTTTGCCAAGCTTGAGAATGACGTTCTTTGACCCCAGATTGAGGTAGAAGTCGCAGATTTTGTCCGGATCGGAGAGACCGGTCAGCACTTCAGCTTCATCGACGCTTGGCATGATGAAGTCAACGAGGCGTGCGGTTTCGTGAATGATGCCGCGAGCGCGGTTCAGATCCCAGAGTTTCAGGCGCAGGTTGGTGTCAAATGAGGTGAGTGTGTCACCCTCTTTGGCGATCTCGATGCCTTTGAAAACACTGTCGCATGAGCTGGTGGAAATGGCCTGCGTGATGGCTGTGACGTGGAAGAGTTTGGCCGCACGAATGGCATCAGCTGGCAGCTGGTCTGGTGTGACTTGCGAGGCTGCAGAGCCTTTGCGGGCGAAACTGAAATGATGGCCTTGCTCGTCGTGGGAGATGAAATAGATGCCTGTCGGAGCAATCGGACTGCGCTCGACAAGGTGCGTTTTAACGCCTTCTTTCTCCCATAGATTGATGAACTTGTTGCCGAAGACATCATCGCCCAGATGGGTCAGGATGGCGACGTTTGCACCCTGACGTGCCGCACAACATGCGAAGTTGGAGGCGTCGCCCCCGAAGCCTGACAGGTAATCCGGTCCTTCTCCGCTATACTCTTTAACCTGATTGAACTCGAACAATGGCTCCCCAAAGCTGATGATTTCTGCGGTCATTTTGTCCTCATTGTTCAAAGTGTATCAGGCAGCATGCGTCACTATTGGCCAGTCCTTTCAGTTCCCTGCGAGCGGAGCGATTGCTATGATGCAGGAAAGATTCTGACGCTGGGAGTTTTGTGGCAGCTAATTGGTAGACCATTTTCCGATATTTCAGGGTATTTTGCAATTAGCTGCTTACACTTATTTGCTTTGATTTTATTGAAATTCTTGATGAACTAAATATGGAAAATCATTCAAGTCATAAAAGGAAAGGGCATCGGTGGTGAAATTGGTCAGCCAATTGCGAGTGAGCGCTTTCCTGATTTTGGCTGGGAAAGCGGCTGGTAGCGTTGTTTGCTGATTAACTATGAAATAGGACTGGTAACACTTGAATGCTCTACGATTTGTGCCAGAGGTTGGAATGTTTCAGAAAATCAATATTGGGTCTTTGCCAAAGGGGCAGCGGAATACAATTTGTGATGTTCCGGGTGTCAAAGTCGGACATGTGACGCTGACCGACGGTGATTGTCAGACTGGTGTGACCGCGATTACCACGCATGGAGAGAATGCATTTAACCTGAGAACGCGTGCGGCTTCTCATGTGTTTAACGGGTTTGGTAAGAGTGTTGGGCTGGTGCAGGTTGAAGAGCTGGGAGAGCTGGAGACGCCGATCCTTTTGACGAACACGCTAAGCGTTGGTGCGGTGAGCGAAGGTTTGATCCAGCATACGCTGGCAGAAACGCCAGACATTGACTTCGTGATGGGCACGATCAATCCAGTGGTGTTTGAGTGTAATGATGCTTTCCTGAACAAGATCAGTGCGTTGTATGTCCGCCCACAGCATGCTCCGGACGCGATTAAAGCGGTTTCTGAAGAGTTTGAGCAAGGTGCGGTTGGTGCGGGGCGTGGGATGTCCTGTTACGGCCTGAAGGGGGGCATCGGAAGTGCTTCTCGTCAGGTGAAGCTTGGTAACAAAGAGTACCATGTGGGTGCGCTTGTGCTTTCCAATATGGGTCGGATGCCAGACTTCACGTTGGCTGGCCAGCATTTAGGGCCACAGATTGAAGAAAAGCTGGCACGTGATGAGAGCGGACCTGAAAAAGGGTCTATCATCATGATCATTGGAACGGACTTGCCGCTCAGCGAACGCCAGTTGAAGCGGGTTGCCAAGAGAACTTCTGTAGGACTTGCACGAACTGGTTCATTTCTTGGTCATGGAAGTGGCGATATAGCTTTAGCATTCACAACTGCGGATCCAGTGGACACAAAGAGCAGAAAACGCACGCATTCGGTGGAACAAGTGGATGAGCGGCGAATTGACAGGGTGTTTAGAGCGACTGCAGAAGTTACAGAGGAAGCTATCGTCAATTCAATGTTGAATGCAGAACGAGTAACGGGCCGTGATGGCAATACGCGCTATGCATTGGGAGATTTTGGCGAGTTAATGGGGGAAGCAAATGAATAAGCAGGAAATCAAGCTCCTTGATGAAGCTTTTGCCTTGCCGGAAAATACCAGGTGGTCCTCATTTGGAGAGGGCCATGCCAATGAAACCTGGTTGGGAGAAATAGACGGGGAGGAGCCTGTTGTTCTTCGTCGTCACAATCCAAACAGAACTGAAGAGCAGATCCTTTCAGAGTTCAAATGTCTGGACCTGCTGCAGGATTTGATCGGATACGAGGTTCCGAAGGCGCTTTATGGCGTTAATCAGGAGCGTTTGACCGAGGTTGAGGGTGCTTACTACTCTGTCTTTGAGTTGATCGAAGGTGAGACACCACCACTGGATAAGATTGAGACCTGCAGCCGGAGTGGTCAGGCCTTGGCAAATCTGCACATCAAGCTTTGGGAGGAGCGAGATGCGTTTCGATTTGCGGAACAAGAACGTCCGGGTGTTAGCAAAGAGACGTTGAAGTCAGGAACTGCCTTGTTGGCAGCGCTTTCTGAGTTGGAAGCTTCCAAGAACATCGATGCCAAGTATCTGAGCTCTGCTTATTGGGCAGATGTGGAGGCGGCGCTTGATGACGCGCTGGGTAAACTTGGAAACCTGAATGAGACAAAGCACCTGATCCATGGTGATTTTGGACCGCCCAACACACTCATCAGCGAGAATTCTGGCGAGTTGGTCGGTGTGCTTGACTGGGATGAATGCCGCTGGGACCTGCCGGTCTATGATGTTGCTGGCGTTTATCCATTCCTGTGTGAGATCGATAAATCTCTCGGTGAGGCGTTTGTTGATGCTTATTTCGCAGGATTAAAAGGCTCATCTCACCCGCTTGCAACGCGCGAAAGCGAAATACGAGCTCTCATGGCAGCTGTACAATATGTGGCTACCTACAAAGAGTTTGAGCTGATGGTTGAGAACCATCTGGATGAACCAGAGTATCTGGCGCAGCTGCTTGAGCAGCTGGCCTGATCTTTAGACGGCTTCTCTCACGGTAGTATGCTCTACCCGTGAGAGAAGCTTGGCCCTGCCTCTGACCATTTGATGTTGTTTTTGTCCAGATAGTTCAGAGCCTTACGGATATCCAGAAAGAGTTGATCTACTGCGTCATGGGAGACGCCGTGGCGTACCATGATACGCTGGACGACCGTATCGTGCATGTCTGCTGGCAGTGGGTAGGAAGCGATTTGCCATCCGCTCATGCGCACCCGTTCTGAAAGATCGTAGAGCGAATAGTGGGCTTTTTCCGGGTGTTTGAGGCGATAGCACACACAGGGCAGGGCGCCATTGCCGTCATACAGAATGTCGAGTTCCGGTAGCCCTGCCAGCTTTTCAGCGAGATACTGAGCGTTCTCAGCGCAGGCTGACTGGATGTCTCTGTAGCCTACCCAGCCTAGTCTCATGAAGTTGTAATACTGGATGACGATCTGACCACCGGGGCGTGAGAAGTTCAGTGCGAAGGTGGGCATGTTGCCTCCCAGATAATCGACGTTGAACACCAGATCAGACGGCAGTTCTTTCTTATCGCGCCAGATCACCCAGCCAACACCAAGCGGTGCGAGACCGAACTTGTGGCCGGAGGCGTTGATGGACTTTACGCGATCGAGGCGGAAATCCCACAGCAGCTCTGGATGCAGGAAGGGAGCAACGAACCCGCCGGATGCGGCGTCTACGTGAACCGGAATGTCCAGACCTGTCTGAGCCTGGATCTTATCCAGCTCCTCGCAGACTTCCCTTACGGGTTCATAAACACCGGTGAAGGTGACACCAAGGGTTGGGACGACGCAGATTGTGTTTTCGTCCACGTAGTCCTTCAGCTGCTCAGGCCTCATATGGAGAGACCCTTCGCTGAGAGGGATCTGGCGGAGCTCCACATCGAAGTACTTGGCAAATTTGTGCCAGCAAACCTGAACCGGACCGCACACCATGTTGGGTTTGTCGTAGGGCTTACCTTCTTTCTTGCGGCGATCTCTCCATGCCCATTTGAGGGCGAGGCCGCCCAGCATAGCGGCTTCAGAAGAGCCTGTGGTTGAGCAGCCGATTGTTTCTTCCGCTTCCGGGGAGTTCCAGAGACTGGCGATGATATGAACACAGCGGGCTTCAATCTCTGCTGTTTGCGGATATTCATCCTTATCGATCATGTTCTTGTCGATGCAATCGGCCATAAGTTTGTGGACTTCATCTTCTACCCATGTGGTGCAGAAAGTGGCGAGGTTTTGCCGTGCATTGCCGTCCAGATAGAGCTCGTCGCGGACAAGGTTGTAGGCCTCTTCCGGGCTCATTCCGGTTTCTGGAATGTGCTCCTTAGCAAGTCCTTCAACTGCGCGGGCCGTGGCGTAAATGTCTGGACTTTCGCTGGCACTTGTCTTCCACAATGGCATGAGGTTGCTCCGAAAATGATTGGCTGATGCAACCCTAGCGTCAGTGCCTGAAGGCCGCGTAAGTTTCACAGGTTCAATTTGGAGTGTCCTGTTGACCTTTTTAAGAAAACGAGGGCGTTTCAGGTCAGCTTCGTTTATTACTCATTCTGGTTTGAGAAAGTTATTACAGGTGGTCTGGAATGGATTGGTCTCCGCAACAAGATGATGCACTTACTGAAGTGGCGCGCTGGTCCCGTTCGCACGGGCCGCAGGTGTTTCGCTTGTTCGGGTATGCCGGTACCGGTAAGACCACACTGGCTCGCCATCTGGCTGAGGGGCTGGATGGAGAGGTGGCCTTTGGCGCCTTCACCGGTAAGGCCGCGCATGTGCTGCGCCAAAAGGGCTGTGCAGATGCTTCGACCATCCATTCATTGATCTACCGCCCAAAGGGCACCAAGAAGGATGATGAGGACGAGGATGAGAGCCCTCAGTTCGCCATTAACCGCGACAGCCCTGCCGCGAAAGTGGACCTGATCATCATTGATGAGTGCTCCATGGTGGATGAGGAACTCGGGCGCGATCTGCTTTCTTTTGGTAAAAAGGTGCTTGTGCTGGGTGATCCTGCACAGTTGCCGCCGGTGCGAGGTGGTGGGTATTTCACCGAGACCGAGCCGGATATCATGCTCACCGAGGTTCATCGTCAGGCGAAAGACAACCCGATTGTGCGCATGTCCATGGATATTCGCGATGGGCAAGAGCTGGACTTTGGCCAATATGGCGACAGTTCTGTGATCTCCCGTAGGGACATCGACAAAGAACGGATCCTTGCCTCTGATCAGGTTCTGGTGGGGACCAACAAGACGCGCAGGCTTTATAACGGCCGGATTCGGGACCTGAAAGGTATCACGACACAGATGCCGTCCGTGGGTGACAAACTGGTGTGCCTGCGTAACGACAAGACCAAAGGCTTGCTGAATGGTGGCCTCTGGGAAGTCTCCCGTCTGCGTCCGCCACGCGGTAACACGCTGCGCTTTGATGTTACATCAGAGGATGACATCTCCAAGAAGGCGATCAGGGTGAAAGTGCTGCCTGCGATGTTTGAGGAAGGCAGCGAACAACTCCCCTACGCCATCCGTCGTCGCGCCGACGAGTTCGACTACGGCTACGCCCTGACCGTGCACAAATCCCAGGGTTCTCAGTGGGATGATGTGGTGCTGTTTGACGAGAGCTGGGCTTTCCGCGAACACAAGACGCGCTGGCTGTATACGGCCGTGACCCGTGCAGCGCAGAAGATTACGGTGGTGCGGTAACCACCCTTTGCCGTCAAAGTGCCTTGCTAAACGGGAAAGCTATTTCATGACGACCAACAAACGCATCGTTCTTTCAAGCGACCACTCAGGTATTCCGCTTCGGCAAGTTGTGGCGGCTCATATCGCTGCGAAGGGATGGGAGGTTGTCGACATCGGACCGACAACGCCTGAAAGCACACCCTATCCAAAGCATGGTGAAGCGGCTGCGCAACTTGTTGCTTCTGGTGATTGCAGGTTCGGGATTGTGTTGTGCGGTACCGGCCAAGGGATCATGATGGCGGCGAATAAGGTTAAAGGCATCCGTTGCGGGGTTTGTAGCGACACATTCTCTGCTCGTATGATCCGCGAGCACAACAATGCCAACATGCTTTCTATGGGTGTCCGCGTGATTGGCGAAGGAGTTGCACTCGATATCGTGGATGCATTCCTTTCCGCTCAGTTTGAGGGTGGGCGACATGCGATGCGAGTGGAGATGATTGAAGCGTTGGAAGTTTAGCGCTGATTGAGTGACCGAAGAGAGGGACGTTAATTTAAATAAAACTACATCTCCTTTCTCTGTTCATATTCCCTTCTCGCACCTAGTTTTGCCCGCATTGGGGACCTAGGGTGGGCATCTGTTTTTAATAAGCCTGCGAGATTTGAATGTCTGATCTGACGTCTGTTGCTTCTTCCTCTCCTGCCAAAGCGGGTAAGCTTTCTGCTGATATTGCTTTGCGGATTTCTCAGCGTATTTCGGGTGAAATTGGCTGTGCGCCGGGGCAGGTGAATTCTGCGGTGCAGTTGTTGGATGAAGGGTCTACGGTTCCGTTTATTGCGCGTTACCGTAAAGAGGCGACAGGTGGATTGGATGATACGCAGCTGCGTACGTTGGAAGAGCGCCTGATTTATATGCGTGAGATGGAAGATCGCCGCAAAGCGATTGTGAAATCCATCGAAGAGCAGGGCAAACTCACCGACGAGCTGGCAAAACAGATTGCAGGTGCAGACAACAAAGCTACTCTGGAAGACCTTTACCTCCCTTACAAAAAGAAGCGCCGCACTAAAGCGCAGATCGCCCGTGAGGCTGGCATTGAGCCGCTGGCAGATCTGCTGCTGAGTGATCCGAACAAGACCCCCGAGAGTGAGGCAGGCAGCTTTGTTGATGCGGAGAAGGGCTTTGCGGACACCAAGGCGGTGCTGGATGGGGCTCGGCAAATCCTGATGGAGCGTTTTTCTGAGAACGCTCAGCTGGTTGGTAAACTGCGTAATTATGTGGCGCGTCAGGGTGCTGTGAAGGCAGAAGTTGTTGCTGGCAAAGAGCAGGAAGGCGCAAAGTTTTCTGACTACTTTGGTTACTCTGAGAATTGGAAGAGTATTCCGAGCCACCGGGCACTAGCGCTTTTGCGTGGTCGCAATGAGGGCATTCTGGCGCTGGACCTGAAGGTGGATGAGGATGATGTTTCCGCTGTGAAGCCAGTGGAGCAGATGATTGCTGATGCGGCGGGCATCGTGAACAACGGCCGCCCTGCTGATAAGTGGCTTTCTGATGTGTGTCGCTGGACGTGGAAGGTGAAGATTGGCCTTCATGTTGAGCTGGACCTGATGAGCGAGCTGCGCGACAAGGCGGAAGAAGAAGCGATCAAGGTTTTTGCTCGTAACCTGAAAGACTTGTTGTTGGCAGCGCCCGCTGGACCGCGTGCGACGCTGGGGCTTGATCCCGGTATTCGGACCGGGGTGAAGGTGGCTGTTGTTGATGCAACAGGCAAATTGATTGATACCGCCACGATCTACCCGTTCCAGCCACGCAATGACATTCAGGGCTCACTTGCCACCTTACGGGCATTGGTTGCCAAGCATGGCGTGAGCCTGATTGCGATTGGTAACGGGACTGCCAGCCGTGAGACAGATCGTTTGGCTGCAGATTTGTTGAAGGATATTCCAGCAGAACATCGCCCAACCAAGGTGATGGTGAACGAGGCAGGGGCTTCGGTTTATTCCGCCTCTGCTTTGGCTGCGAAAGAGATGCCGGATGTGGATGTGTCTTTGCGCGGAGCGGCTTCTATTGGTCGCCGTTTGCAGGACCCGCTTGCGGAACTGGTGAAGATTGAGCCGAAGTCCATTGGTGTCGGGCAGTATCAGCATGATGTGAACCAGACCAAGCTTGCCCGCTCGCTGGATGGCGTGGTTGAGGATGCGGTGAACGCGGTTGGGGTTGACCTCAACACGGCATCTGCTCCGCTGTTGGCGCATATCTCCGGCCTGACAGAGGGCCTTGCGAAGGCGGTGGTTGAGTATCGTGATACGGTTGGCACCTTTAAAAACCGCAGGCAGTTGTTGAAGGTTGCACGGCTTGGGCCAAAGGCGTTTGAGCAGTGTGCGGGCTTCCTGCGGATTGCGGATGGCGAGAACCCGCTGGATGCGTCCTCTGTTCACCCAGAAGCGTATCCACTTGCGCAGAAGATTATCAAAGCATGTGGTCGCGATATTCGTGAGATCATGGGCTCCAACCTGCTGAGCAATCTGGACCCAAAAGAGTTTACGGACGAGAAGTTCGGTCTGCCGACTGTAAAGGACATTTTTGCAGAGTTGGAAAAGCCGGGACGTGATCCGCGGCCTGAGTTTAAGACAGCGTCGTTCCAAGATGGTGTTGAGACCATGCAGGACTTGAAGCCGGGTATGATGCTGGAAGGAACGGTTACCAATGTGACGAACTTTGGTGCCTTTGTTGATATCGGCGTGCATCAGGACGGGTTGGTGCATGTGTCTCAGCTGGCGGACCGGTTCGTGGATGATCCGCATACGGTTGTGAAGGCGGGCGATATTGTGAAGGTGCGTGTTGTTGAGGTGGACGTTGCCCGCAAACGCATCGGCCTGACCATGCGCAAGGACAGTGCGGATGCTCGTGAGAATGCGCGGGAACGACAGGCTGACCGGGGTGGTAACCGTAACCAGGGTGGAGGTCGTCCGGGCGGCGGTAGTCGTCCGAATGGCGGCAACCGTGGTGGGGGACCGCGCGGGGGTGATCGTGGTGGCAATAAGCCAGCTGATACGAGCGGCGGTAGCAACAATGCCATGGCAGCGGCTCTGGCAGCGGCGTTTAACAAGCCTAAACGGTAAGTCTGCTTCCAATCAGTTTTTCGGGGAGTCCGCTGGTTCTGCTGGCGGGCTCCTTTTTTGTTAGGAGTTCTGTATTTTAAATAATTTTTATTTTTATGCCTGATCGACCAGAGGTGTAGAATTGGCAAAGCTTTTTAAAATCATGATGTTGTAGTAATTATATTTTTCCTCCTGGTGTTTCTTCAAGTTAATGTAATCGATCCCTGTGCTGAATCTCACAGTTAGAATTTCTCTCATTGTTACTGTTGATCTTGAGATGTGTGTTCTATCTTAGGTTGTGTAATGGGAGAATTTAGTGCCGTCCTTTGCCTCGCTTGTTCATTGTCTTCGTTCTAATACTGCTGAGACGCCTGATGCTGTTAACTTCACAACTGTAAAGAAAGCGCAGAAGTATCTAGGGGATTTTCAGGGGAAGGAGGTTCGCGTTTCCGCGCAGACCTTTGAGGACCTGAAAGTTGTACAAAAAGTCATTTGGCAGACCAAGCAGTTGCTTCCATTTGGTGCAGGTAATTTGACGCCGGAGGTGTTCGCTTCGCGTGGTGAGAGTTATCTGCGTGCCAATTATGGGCTGGCGAAAGCCCCGCAGCATGGTGGGTTGGCTGAAAGCTCAGTCCGTGTGCAGGCCGGCAACTGTTCCGGGCATGCCGAGGTTAGTTACAAGCTTCTGGCGGCATCAGAAACAGACCGCCCAGTGGCTCGTGTTTCCTCTTCAATGGTTGATCATGCGTTTTGCATGATTGGTGATCCCAGAGACCCTACGCAAGAGGCTGTTGTTGTTGATGCATGGCCGACGTTTCCGGGGGCCTTTCGTCTTGAGGACGGGAAACAGAGTATCATGGGTGAAGCGCCAACCGTGGTGTCGTGGACGCGTGCCGGGCCAAAGCCTGCTTTATCTCTGGATATTGAGGGGCTAAAGCCAGTGCCCTTTGAGGAAATTCAGGGCTTCTTTAAATCGCTGGATGTTCCTAGTGCGCCGGGTAAGAAGCTTGAGCGTTTTATTGTTGAGCAGAATTCCAGGTCTCAATTTATGTTTTCAAGCCTCAGTACCACGGAAAATCCTGCGACTACCTACGTGACTGATTGGACTACAGAGACTGTTCAAGCGGATGAGATTCCTGCGAAATACTTCCATGAGAAGTTTGAGGGGCTGAAGGCTGGGAAAAAGCATGGCTTCTAACAATGTGAACTTCCATCACCTGATGAAAGACCTCATGAGGCAGTACCTGATCAACGAGTATGATGAGAATGAGGTCTATCAGGTAGATGTTGATGGTGCGCGCAGCATGTACTTTGTGGGCAATGAGCCAGACTATATTAAACTGCTGGTGCGGGTTGAGCGTGAGGCCATTCATGAGGGGTTGAGTGAAAGCAGCATGCTGAAACTGAACCTGCCTGACCTTTTGGGCCATCCGATTATCGTCGGGCAGGGGGATGATGACTCTGTGGTGTTGTGGTCTCGTATTGCGCTGAGTGGATTGTCTTTGCCAGATTTGCTGGAGAGCGTTGAGGCGCTTGGTTCTGCTGCTTCATCCCTCACTGCCCAGAACTAAAGCAGTTCGCATTTTTCGGCGATACACTGTAGTTTTGCTGCGCTTCGCAGTGACAGATTAATAGACTGGTATCTCTTTTGTTTGGAGATGATTGAACTGACGAGGAAAACAGGCGACAACCATCAAAGTGCGATAAATATGCATGCGTGATGAGTGGAGATAACTTGTCGACAGATCCTCGTATACATTTCAGAGCGGTAGATGTCGCGCGCCGATATATTGATCGGGCAATGGACCTGCCTGATGGATGTGTAGAGCGTGTGTTTCTGGAGTTTGATGCAGAGAGAATTATGCGCGCTGCTGAAGCTGCGGATCAGCGGCAGAAAGAAGCGCATGACTCGTTGCCTTTGCATGGCGTGGCCGTTTCTCTCAAAGACCTGTTTGATGAAACTGGCATTGTCACCAGTGCTGGCTCGCCGTTCCTGCGCAAGCGGGCTCCGGCTTGTGAAGATGCTAAGGTGGTCTCTGCCCTGAAAGCTGCAGGAGCGTTTACCTGTGGCCGTACCAATATGAGTGAGTTGGGTTTTACGGGGCTTGGGCTTAATCCCTGTTTTGGATCCCCTGCAAATGTGATTGATCCTGCACGCATTCCCGGGGGTTCATCCTCGGGGGCTGTTGCAAGTGTGGGGCTGGGGCTGTGTGATGCGGCTCTGGGAACGGATACTGGCGGGTCTGTGCGAATTCCGGCAGCGCTTAATGGGCTTTACGGGTTTAAGCCGACGCGGGCGGCGATTTCGACCAAGGGTCTTTTCTCTGTTTGTCCATCCTTTGATACGGTCGGCTTTATTGCGCGATCAATACATATGTGTACCCGTTTGCATGCTGTGCTTTCGGGGCAATGTCTTGCTCCGCGCAGGATAAAGAGCCTTGATGGATTGCATGTGGGGCTTGTTGCTTCGCCGTTGGCTGAGGGGCTGGATACGCAGGTAAGTGCGGATTTTGATCGCTCGATGCAGGCGATCCGGGATGCGGGTGCTATCATCGCGCCGGTTTCAGAGCCTGTCTTGTGTCATAGCGCAACTTTTCTTGGGACGATTTGCAGTTACGAGACCACTGCTTTGGTTGGCGGGTATCTGGAAGGTCTCAAAGAGACTGGTGATCCTTATGTGGTTCAGCGGATCCTCAAGTCAACTGAGGTGACGAGCAAAGAGATGGAAGAGGCGCGCTCGAAGCGTGTGGAAGCTATCCGTGCTTTTAAAGAGATGGCAGGCAAGTTTGATATTCTGATTGCGCCGACGGTGCCGATTGTTGCTCCGCTGCTTGAGGATGTTGACAGCAATCCGGAGAAATTTGGCTCTCAGCTTTCGCAGAACACGCGTGCTGTGAACTGGGTTGATGGGTGTGCTGCGACTATTCCCATGAACCCGCATGGCATGCCGGGGACGGGTTTGATGTTGATTGAGCGGGCTGGACGTGATTGGCATGTGCTTGAAATGGCAAGTTTGATTGACAAAGTGATCGCTCCTGCGCGACTAAAGGGCTGATTTGAGCGTATTCCTCTCCGAAAACCGGAACCACTTTTCGGGAATACGCTGCGATGCAGGAGAAGAGCTGCTGTGACCAGCGCTAAGAAGATACTTATTTATATTGATGCGGATGCATGCCCCGTCAAAGACGAGATTTACAAGGTTGCTGACCGGTATCGTCTGAAGGTGTTTGTTGTTGCCAACAGTTTCATCAACACGCCTCGTGACATGGACGTGGAACGGGTGATCGTGCCTGATGGGCCTGATGTTGCGGATGACTGGATTGCCGAGCGGGCCGTTCCGGGTGATATTGTTGTGACGCAGGATATTCCGCTGGCTGACCGTGTGGTGAAGGCTGGTGCGCTTGCGCTTTCCCCTAAAGGAAAAGTGTTTGATGAAGCTTCCATTGGCATGGCGCTGGCAACACGTAACCTGATGGAAGACTTGCGCAGTTTTGGGGAGCAGACAGGTGGTCCGCGCCCGTTCTCACCGAAAGACCGATCTCAGTTTTTGCAGAAGATCGATCAGATCATTCAGCAGCTGAAGCGTCAGGGGTTTTCGGTATAGCGGGATGCTGTTTGCCATTAAGCTCTGTGAAAACTGGCGATGATGTGCTGTAGGCCTCTTTGTCGACAAAGTTGAGCGCTTTTCTGGGGCTCTACTCTCGATAGACGTCAGGTCGTTTCCCTATGCCAGTTATCAGCGTGCGCAATTGTGTTGCCTTAGGCTTTGTTGCGCTTTTTTCTTTTTCGTCTCCATCTGCATTCGCCAAGTGGAAGAATCCTGCAGATCGGTATGCAGAGGCTTACAAAGAGTATCTGGGTGCTACTTGCCCCATTGCTCAGGATAGCATCAAACACTTTGTTTATTTCGCCAGAGACCGTGAAGCGATTGAGGAGCATCCGTTTTTGGAGAGCTCCCGGTTTGCAGGTGCGCAGATCATGTATCCGTGGCGTGCGCTTGAAACCTCCGAGGGAAACTATGATTTCTCTCTGATTGAAGCGGATCTGGCGTATCTGGAGTCCAAAGGCAAGACGCTGTTCGTCCAGCTTCAGGATGCTTCGTTTAATCCAGACTATGTCCCTGTTCCTGACTACATTCTTTCTGATGAGTATGCAGGCGGTGCTGTTTATCAGTTTAACGATAACAACGAGCCGGAAGGCTGGGTTGCTAAGCGGTGGAACAGCAAGGTGCAGGAGCGGTTTGCCAAGCTTCTTCAGGCGTTGGGGCAAGCCTTTGACGGGCGGATTGAGGGTATCAATCTGCAAGAGACTGCCATTGGAGTGTCGGCTGAGGATGATGAGCAGTTCAGTCCGGCCAGATACTCTGAAGCTCTGAAGAGCAATATGTCCGCGATGAAGGCGGCGTTTCCGACATCGGTTACGATGCAGTATGCGAACTTTATGCCGGGTGAGTGGCTTCCCTTCGAAGATGAGGGTTATCTGAACTCAATCTATGAGTATGGCGAAAGCATTGGTGTTGGTTTGGGTGCGCCGGACCTTATGGTCAAGCGGCGTGGTCAGCTGAACCATACCATCGCCATGATGCATGAGCGGGCGTACTCCGCGCCTCTCGGAATTGCTATTCAGGATGGCAACTATACGGGACGAACGGGCACAACTGAAGTGATTGAAAATGATCAGAATATCGTGCCGCTACTTCATGCTTTTGCGCAAGACTTTATGAAGGTAGACTACATGTTCTGGGTCAACCAGGAGCCGTATTTTGAGAGAGATGTTCTGAGCTGTTTTGACTAATGGCCAAGTGATTGAAAGAATGAGGTCCATAATCTCAAAAGAGTATTAGGGAAAAATACGTTGCCCAAGTTTGCAGAAGTACAGAATGCATATGCATCTCTTGAAAGAGCTAAGTCGGAAGATATTGCGAAGAAGAATTTTGCAATACTAGCAAGTGGCGTTCATATGTATGGGCCCTCGGTACCAGCAGGAGCAGAGTTTGTTCGCTCAGTACATTGGGGCGAGGAAAGAAAAGATGATACTTCTTGGTTGTCTTACCCACCTGCTCGTTGGGCAACGGCGGGGAGGTGCAATAGAGAAGGGTCTTCAGTATTTTATTGTGCTGATGATTTAGGAACAATCTTTTCAGAGCAAAAGGCTGGTATCAAAGTTGGAGCTCATCTAGGCTTGGGATTATGGCGCACATCAGTTCCAATAATAATTGTGCCGCTTGGCTTTAATATCGAGGAAGCAAAACAGGCAAAGCTAATTCCATCAGATGCGAAATACTCACCTGCTCATAGGCGACTTCATAAACGGATCAACAAATACTTTTATGAAAAGACAGATCTTTATTACCCTCAAACTCAGGGGATTTCAGCGCGGATAAAAGAGCTTGCTTATCCAGACCATCTAAAACACTCAAAGCATACAATTATTTGTTATCGATCAGTTGCTTATCCAAGTGCTGAAAAAATTCAGGTCAATTATGTTTTCCCTACAGAGTTTATTGATGAGGCAATGACGTTGGTCGCCTGTGAATACCATCGTGTCGATGAAGTTACAGATAGAGGAATTAAGACATCAGTACTGAAGCAATCCCGGACATTTGAAGGAAATAAAATCATTTGGAGCGACAGTGGCACTGATATCCATCTAGATGCACAGCAGCCTTTTTTGCAATTTACTGTTCCTGCAGAAGGACAGCCTTGGGATATTAGAGATCAATCTGGAAATGCTGTATTAGTTCCTCCTAGAAAGCTGGAGCTTAATTATGAATAGAACATTCCTTCCGTTGAAAGTGATACCTTAGTGTGTGCTTGCAGTCGGGCTTGCAATTTTCTAATCGTATCCTCGAAGCAACACCTCTTTCCCTTCTGCAACTTTTCGTTGACAGGTGGGCGGTTCCATTCCACATTCATATGTGAGGCGTAGAAACCTCCTTTCCACGCGGTAGCCGCACCCGTAACTGGCGGATTTTTTGTGCCTTTTTTCTGAAGGCGCAAACCCTTTGCTATGAGCGGGAGGGCGGTGAATACAATACCCTCTTCGGAGGGGAATAAACCCGCCTGCCGTGGTCAGGTTTCTACCCTCCCGCTCGCCAGTGGGCCGTAGAAAGCCCAGTGTCGTGCGGTTCATTCAACAGCCAACCACGTGAGGGCTTTGATTATGGACGACACTGCATGCGCCTGTGGCGCCACAAATACTCTTCAGAATGAATTTGATGAAATAAACGTTGCTGTTTCTGATCTTCAGAACCTTGCTTATGTGCAGCATCTGGTGCTGAGCGAGCGGATGAAGAACAGTTGTGAACGTGACGTTTTATTCACTTTGCACTACGCTTTATGTAGCCGCCTAGAGGCACTTGATAAGACCTGCGGAATTTTAACCGATGCGTTGTCCGGCACGTCCTTCCCTAAAGGATTTTCCGGTCACGCGACACGCAGCGTCGCCTCTCCACCTCCGGTCGAAACCAATATTGTGTCTCTTGATTAGATCACTGTGAACGGCACTCCAAGGGCTGCCTCAACTACCCTTGCACAGCCCTTCATGAGTGTCCTGCTGGTCTGCGGCCGGGCGAAGTGTGCCCGCAGGCCAGCATCTTCGAGTGGCTGTTTTCCAGTGATACGCTTTAGGTACCAAGTTCTTGGCGGAGGATATCTGCAGTTTTCATGGGCATGAACATGCGCAGGGGGGTAGATGGGAGGCTTTGAAACTGAAGTCTCTCATAGATTGCTTTTCTGCTGGCGACCTTCTCCGGGTTTCCGCAGTCGAATACATCAAGCATGATTACAGCAGCAGCATAGCCAGATTGCGATGCGCGAGAAGCACGGCATAAGGCATCGATCAGAAGGTCTTCTCCAATCTTTTGCCCCCGGTAGCGGATGTCTCTGCCGATCATCGAGATATACACGGCAGGAATTGAACCATGACGCGGCGCTGCCCGTTTGTATTTACCCGGAAGGTCCTGATAATGAACTGCATGGGCATTCATGGCATAGAAACCTGCTGTGTCTCCATTGGAGCTGACCATCACGTATATTGACGTGTTGCCTGCATTCCTGAGTTTGTTGGCTGTCTTTTTAAAATAGTTGTCGACCTGTTCAACGCCGCAAGAAAAGTTCGCTCTGTCATGCTTCTCAGGATCGAAAGCTTCAATAAAAAACTGCGTTTCAGCCCCATCCGCAGACGACGACTTTTCCTGAACGCTTACGTCCGTCAACGGCTGGTCACTCGTGTCTTGTAGCGTTTTGCTGCGGTGACGAGTGCTTCATTTGGATCTGGTGGTGTTTCCAGAGCAGCAGTGAAGGCAGCATGGTCGACCGCTTCGAGGCGGGTGTGCTCATGCGCTTCAATCACGCGTTCTGCTTCTCGCAGGGCGGCGCTCATCGTAAAGGTGGAGTCGTCCACGCCCGACAATGCTGCAGCATGCTGTATAGCCGCCTTGATGGGGGCCTTGGTGCGGAAGTTCATTCGCTCCGTGTTGCGGCCTTTGATCTCTTCGGTTTCGTCGTTGAATCCAAGCATCGCGTGCCTCCTTTGGCCTGTGTCGCCTTTGTGATTTTGTACGTCACATGTGCGTACGAGTCAAGAAAGGTGCACTTTATGGCTGGAGGCTGTGGTTGAGCAAAAACTTATTCCCCTTGCTGTTTCTGGATTTATCTTAGTTTTGTGCCCACGCAATCGGGCAGGGGTGGACCGTCCATTCCGCGGCGTGGGTGGGGTTGGGCTGCCGGTGAGAAGTAACGTATCTTGTCGGGAGGTCCGGTGAAGCGCCATACCCTTTTGAGGCCACAGTGGTATAGGGAGTTTGGGGTCGTTCCGGAGGGCGTCCGGTGGTGGCAGGAAACTGCCAATGGTACAGAGATGTGCCGGTGACACGGGAACGTGTCATTCACGTCTGTCCGAGAGGGAGCCCGCGTGTTCATGATAAAAGGCCCGGGCGAGGCGAGTAGCTGATGCCGAAGAAACTAATTTAACAAGTAGCGCAGGCAACGCCTGCTCGCCTTGCTCCACCCGTTTAACGGGGACCAAAGCTTCACCACTGCATGGATGGCCATGTGGTGCTATTGGTGTTTGTGGGGAGAGGTAGACATCAGGCATAAAAAAACGGACCCGAAGGCCCGTTTTTCAATTCTTGCTAAAGCAGTTCACGTTTAAGCAGATGAACTGCATTAGCTTTTGTTTGGGCGTATCTTTATCCGAAAACCGGTTTCCACTTTTCGGAGATACGATGTCTGTGAGGCTTATTCGCCGCCGCGGTTATCGCGGAAGCTCTTGCCGCCACCTGGCTTGCCTTCGCCACGACCACGGCCTTCACCACCACGGCCACGACCTTCGCCACCACGGTAGCCACCGCCACCGCCGCCTTCACGACGACCACGACCACGGCCTTCACCGCCGCGTCCGCCTTCACCACGGTAACCGCCGCCACTACCGCCACCGCGGTTGTTGCGATTGCCACCTGGGCGACCACTGCTGCTGCGCTCTGGATTGCCTTCGATACGGGTGATGGTGATTGATTTTTCACCAGTGCCGTTTTCTTTGACAGTTTCCAAGAACTTGTCAGCAAGTTTTGCGTCGAGTTCGAAACGGGCGTCTGCATCAAAGATGCGGATGGAGCCGATGTCTTTTTTGGTGATGTGACCTGCGCGGCAGATCATTGGCAGCAACCAACGCGGTTCAGCGTTGTGTTTGCGACCGACGTTGAGGCGGAACCAAACACCGTTGTCGAAGTCTTTGCGTGGCTTGCGCTCGCGTTCACTATCGAAATTGTTGCTTGTTGCCAGCAGTTCTTCTGGTGCAGGCAGACCCTGATGGATCTGGCGCATGTAAGCAGCTGCGATTTGCTCAGCGGTGAACTTCTCAAGAAGTTCCTTCACCATTGGCAGATCTTCTTCGCTCGGTGCTTCCTGCAGATCGGAGGACGCAAGGATGCGCTCACGGTCTTTGTTGCGAATTTCATCGGCTGTTGGCGCTGGAGCCCATTCCGCTTTCACTTTTGCAAAGCCAAGAAGGCGTGTTGCTGTGCGACGGCGGGTGTGTGGGACAACCAGAGTACAAACGCCCTTACGGCCTGCACGACCAGTACGGCCAGAACGGTGCAACAGGGTGTCTGCGTTGTTTGGCAGGTCTGCGTGGATCACGAGATCCAGGTTTGGCAAGTCAATGCCGCGTGCAGCAACATCGGTTGCCACACAAACGCGGGCCCGGCCATTACGCATAGCGCCAAGAGCGTGGTTACGCTCAGCCTGGCTCAGCTCACCGGAGAGAGCAACAACTGCGAAGCCACGGTTGCCGAGGCGTGCAGACAGGTGCTTCACCATTTCGCGGGTGCCGCAGAAGATGATGGTGTTCTGAGCTTCGTAGAAACGCAGGACGTTGATGATCGCGTTTTCACGGTCGTTTGGTGCGACCTGCATTGCGCGATATTCAATATCAGCGTGCTGTTCGCGGTTGCTTACTGTTGAAATGCGCTGTGCATCACGCTGGAAGCGTTTTGCGAGGCTTTCAATCTGCTGAGGAACAGTTGCGGAGAACAGCAGAGTGCGGCGTTCTTGTGGTGCAGCGCCAAGAATGAATTCGAGGTCTTCACGGAAGCCAAGGTCCAGCATTTCATCTGCTTCGTCCAGTACAACTGTGCGAAGTGAGGAAGTATCAAAGGAACCACGTTCAATATGGTCACGCAGGCGGCCTGGGGTGCCGACTACGATGTGTGCGCCTGCAGAAAGATTGCGGCGTTCACGGCGCATATCCATACCACCAACACAAGTGGTGATACGAGCACCGGCTTCGCCGTAGAGCCATTCCAGTTCTTTAGAAACCTGGATAGCCAGCTCACGGGTTGGCGCAACACACAATGCAAGAGGTTCGTTCGCACGGCCCATACGCTCTTCATCACCCAGCAGTTCCGGCGCAATAGCGATGCCGAATGCAACTGTTTTACCAGAGCCTGTCTGAGCAGAAACCAAAAGGTCTTTGCCTTTCAGTTTTTCATCAAGAACGGCTGTCTGGACCGGGGTTAGAGACGTGTATTCGCGCTTTTCTAGTGCGGTAGAAAGCGCTGGGGCAACCCCTTCAGGTATCGTCATTTAGTATTTCTTTCGAGGAGGGTCATTATCTATAAAGCAAGAGCTTTGTTGCCCTACCCATCGCTTCCGCTCACTCATGAAACCATAACGGAGGACCATGAGGCGGCAAATGGCAAGCGAGCTCTTTTCTTCGTGGGCCTTGTAGTCTGACTTCGTGAAAAGGTCAATGAGATATAAAAAATAGATATGAAAGGTACATGTAAGTTTGCCGTGGTTTGGAGGTCCTAAGCTTCGAGAAAATGGCTAGAATACAGGGTCTAAGAGAGCAGTATCACGGGTGATTGTGATAGATAAATCGCGTGTTTGCCACCTAAGTGCTGTTGAGGAATTGGGTGCTTTGATTTTTGAACTGAACGGTGATTTCAGCTTTACGCTAAGACTATTTGCCTTTTTCGTGGGGCAGAACTAAAGAGGGGCGATTAACAGACGGAGGCGAAATGGATCAGCTCTCAAACTTCTTTGGCGCAATGCCCTCATGGGTTGGAGTGGTCCTACTTGTTGTGTTCATTCTGAGTGGCCGTCTGTTCAGAGACGCCTGGAAGCTTCAAGGCGCCAGATGGAAACTGCGGTGCTGGGTTTTTGGCTTGCTTGCCTTGTCGAGCTTTCTGTTGCTGGTGTTCGGCGTTTTTGATTTTGGCTGGGCGAGCAGATAACTTTCTGGTTGCAGAAAACTAGTTTTAAGAGCCTTGGTATATGATAGCTCTCAAATGGCAGAGGTCTGCCGCGAGAAACCTATTGGAGCCAAGAGCATGTTTTCGAAGCCATCATTGATCAGACGCGGTATTACAGCCAAGTTGTTTGGCCTGGCTTTTGGGCTCCTGTGCCTCTACCTTATCGCGTTGCTTAACCTGAATGTTTCGTTTGTGGTTCAGTTCGGCCTGATCCTGTGGTGCATTACGCTTGGTGGCCTGGTGGCGTTGATCGGGGTCATAAACTATCTGCCCTTGCTGAAGTCCATCATGCCGAGCTGGTTCTCTGGCGGTTTCATTTGCGGATGGATGAACTTGCTGCTCTGGCTTATTGGCGGGGATAGTTTGACGTCGATCGGGCAGGGGTTGTTTCCGACGCTCGGTAGTCTGTTTCTTGGTATTGGCTTTGTTGCCATTGGTGTCGGCTTCGGGATCGTTGCCGGGTTCTTTGCCAAGCTGATTGGCGGTGAAGGGCCGGACGTTGCGCGAGATTATACCGACAGCAAATAGCAGGCATGCAAAAGGGGCCTTTCGGCCCCTCGAACGTTTTGAAATGGATGGTGATTAAGCTGCGCTTTGCTCTTCCATCGCTTGCTTACGCTTACACGGCTGCAGCTTTTCACGAAGCGGGCTGTTTGGGTCAACTTCGCGCTTACAGACGATGCAGTGGTCTGCGCCTTCAATGGCGTTCAAGCCGCCGCAGCTGCCAGTGATCGGCTTGTTTCTGAAAACGGCGCCAATAGCCATTCCTGCTACGACCAGGACCAGCACGATAAACGCGATGATGAAAGTTGCCATTTCGATATTCCGTTATTTCTCTGCAGACTGCTCGAATTTTCTGAACGCGCTGGAAGACCGGGTGATAAAGTGGTCGCCTTCGCGAACGATGAAAAATGCGGCAATCCCTTCACGCTCTGCCAGAGCCATGCCGCGCTTGTCTCCCATTGCAAGGAGGGCTGTTGCCAGACCATCAGCGCGCATCGCATTGTCAGCAATTACGGTTACTGATGCAAGTTTATGCGTTACCGGACGCCCGGATGCAGCATCAATAATGTGTGAGTAGCGTTTGCCGCCCACTTCCTTGTATATGCGATAATCGCCAGATGTCGCCATGCCTTTGTTACTCACTCGTACGATTTGCTGAACCGTACGAGTTGCGGAGTCTGGCTTTTCGATGCCGACGACCCATGGCTCGTCTTTTGAGTTTTTGCCTTTGGTGACCAGATCGCCGCCGATTTCGACGAGGTATTCGTCGATGCCGTTTTGCTCCAAAACAGAGGCAACTTTGTCGATGCCAAAGCCTTTTGCGATTGCGGAGAGATTGACGGTGGTATCCGTGTTGACTTTACGCAGTGCCGGAGGATCGGTCTCAAACTCCAGCATGGTGCTCATGCCGACAGACTCAAGAGCGTTGCGGATTTCGCGTGGGCTTGGCTGGGGAGGAGTGTCCTGCTTGGTACCAAAGCCCCACAGCTCAATAAGTGGTGCCAGCGTCACGTCAAAATAACCGGCTGTCAGATTATGAATGCGCAGCGACTCCTGCATCACGATGCTGAAATCGCGAGAGATTGGCGTCCATTCAGTGCTGGTGGAGCGGTTAAAGCGGCTGATCTCGGAGTTTTTGTCCCAGTTGGACATGGCCTTGTTGACGCCAACCAGAGCCTCGTCAACCTGCTGCTGCAGTTCCTGTTTGGTTACAGAAGACGACCCTTTGATGGCTTTGACGTTGAATGTAGTGCCCATGGTTTTGCCGTGAAGTATGATTTCTTCGCGACTTTTGTCATTGGGTACACATGCTGTGACAAAGATGAGTACGAGAGCTGTAATGAGGAAGCGCATTTAGGCCTCAGAGTTTGTTAATTTCCCCGCGTAATCGGCTTATTCTGGTTTTCTGTCAAGTTAAATAGGGTTTGATACTGCTGTCGCAAAGATCAGCAATAGATGATGGTGAAGAAATTGGTAGGTGGTACTACGTGCATGTGAAAACATAGGGGAAAACTTATTTGAGATAAAATTTTCGCGAAACAGCCTTGTTGCCGTTACGTCAATGTCACGAATCCCTATTGAAATTTGCGGTATATCAGGGTATTGGCCCGCATAAATCCGTAGGAATAGCTGACCGCAACGCACTTTAATGGTATGCGGGCGGTTACTCCTAACCGGAGCCATGGATGAGTGACGTTCAGCAATGCTCGGGCTTTGTTGCTGAAATTGCGGTCCGTGGGGGGATTTATCTCGGTTCGACTTGTCAAAGTCAATAATCCGCATGCGCGGCATTTTGTAACTCGCAGAATGACTTAGCATCATTTACCCGTAGATACTCCCGTGAACATCTAGTGGTTTGCCCTATAAGAAGCCTGACAGGGTAAGGGATGAAGATTACAAAAGGATTGGATCTGCCGATCACCGGTGCTCCGAACCAAGAGATCCACAAGGGTCCAGAGGTTCGCCGTGTTGCAGTGAATGGCGGGGATTACAACGGGTTGAAGCCGCGTATGTTGGTTGCTGAAGGCGATCGCGTCGTAAAGGGTCAGCCTCTTTTCAATGACAAACGCTCTCTTGAAATCAACTATGTTGCTCCGGGTGCTGGCGTTATTGAAGCAGTCAATCGTGGTGCACGTCGCGTTCTGGAAACCATCGTCATCAAACTGGATGATGGTAACGAAGAACAGATCGCTTTCTCAAAGTTTGAAAACAGCGCTTTGGCAACTCTGGACGCATCTGTCGTTCGTGAGCAACTCGCCAAGTCTGGTCTTTGGACAAGCTTCCGTACCCGCCCATACTCCAAGGTTCCGGTTTTTGAAACGCAGCCGCGTTCCATTTTCGTAACTGCGATGGACACCAACCCGCTTGCTGCGGATGCTGGTGTAATCATCAATGCGAATGCTGGCGCGTTTGAAGCTGGGCTTCAGATTGTCTCTAAACTAACCGATGGCCGCACATTCGTATGCCACAGCCCGAAGGATAACCTTCCGGGTGCAAGCGTTGCTGGTGTGCAGATGGAAAGTTTTGAAGGTAAGCATCCAGCAGGTAATGCGGGTACTCACATTCACTTCCTCGATCCGGTTAATGAAAACAAGACAGTCTGGACCATCGGTTATCAGGATGTCATCGCAATCGGTAACCTGTTCCTGACAGGTGAACTGGATGTTTCCCGTGTTGTTTCTGTTGCAGGTCCGCTGGCTTCCAAGCCGCGTCTGGTAACAACTCGCGTTGGTGCGGATCTGAATGATCTGCTGGCTGGTGAAACACTGCCGGGTATTCCAGCTCGTGTCGTTTCCGGGTCCGTCCTTTCCGGCACTATTGCCGCCGACCAGTTTGCCTTCCTTGGCCGTTACCACACTCAGGTGACGCTGATGGAAGAAGACCACAAACAAGACGTTGTTGGTTGGGTTCGCCCATTCATGACGAAGTGGTCCAACCTTAATGTGCATCCTTCCGGGTTCTTCCGCACCAAGCTGCAGTTCCCATTTGGTACAAACAAGAACGGTTCCATCCGCGCAATCGTTCCATTGGGTACTTATGAGAAGGTCATGCCGCTCGACGTTCTTCCAACTCAGCTGCTCCGTTCTCTAATGGTGCTGGACACTGACATGGCGCAAAAACTTGGCGCTTTGGAGTTGGATGAAGAAGATTTGGCGCTATGCACCTTCATCTGCCATTCCAAGAATGAATACGGAGCTGCGCTGCGTGCAAATCTTGATAAAATCGAGAAAGAGGGCTAACCCGTGAGTTTGCGCGATAAGTTTGATCGTATTGCGCCGCTCTTTGAAAAGGGTGGCAAGTACGAGAAGTTTTACGCCGTCTATGAGATGGTGGATACCTTCATCTACACTCCAAAAACAGTGACCAGCGTTGCGCCGCACGCTCGTGACCACGCTGATCTGAAGCGTGTCATGACGTATGTTGTGCTGGCGACGATTCCTGCGATCCTGTTTGGCATGTACAACACTGGCCTGCAGACAAACTCTGCACTGGCCGCAATGGGCATTACTGAGCCTGCTGGCTGGAGAGCGTTTATTCTCTCTCTGCTGGGGATCGGTTTTAACGCTGACAGCATCTTCGCCAACATGGCGCATGGTGCGCTGTACTTCTTGCCGATTTACATCGTAACGCTCGGTGTTGGCGGCATCTTCGAAGTGCTGTTTGCCACTGTGCGTGGGCACGAAGTGAACGAAGGCTTCTTTGTTTCTTCCATGCTCTACACGCTGATCCTTCCAGCTTCTACGCCACTTTGGCAGGTTGGTCTTGGTATCGCGTTTGGTGTGGTGATCGGCAAGGAAGTGTTTGGTGGTACAGGCAAAAACTTCCTGAACCCGGCGCTTGTTGGCCGTGCGTTCCTCTACTTTGCTTATCCAGCAGCTATGTCTGGTGATGCAGTGTGGACGCCAGTTGATGGCTTCTCTGGTGCGACTGCACTGGGTGTTGCTGCGTCTGACGGCATGCAGGGACTGGCAGCAAACGGCATCACATGGATGAGCTCTTTCGTTGGTACCATTCAGGGTTCCTTCGGTGAAACCTCTACGATTGCTATTGCTCTTGGCGGTGTGTTCCTCGTGACCACAGGTATCGCAAACTACCGTCTCATTCTTGGTTGTCTGGCGGGCATGATTGGTTTCAGTCTGTTGCTGAATCTGATTGGCTCTGAGACCAACCCGATGTTTGCAATGCCTTGGTACTGGCACCTTGTCACTGGTGGCTTCATGTTTGGCCTCGTGTTTATGGTGACTGAGCCTGTGACTGCTGCGATGACAAATCCGGGCCGTTACATCTACGCTGCCCTGATTGGCGTGATGTGCATTCTGATCCGTGTCATCAACCCGGCCTTCCCAGAAGGCATGATGTTGGCAATCCTGTTCGGCAATATCTTTTCTCCGCTGATCGACTACTTCGTTGTGAAGGCGAACATCACACGGAGGATGAAGCGCCATGCCTAATGCTGAAAACACAACAGCTCCTACAGGTCTTTGGGCGCGCTTCAACGCGATGCCTCTGGACTCAGCTCCGCGTACGATTACCGTTGCTGTGGTTCTGTGTCTGATCTGTTCGATGATTGTTTCCGGCGCTGCGGTGCTGCTTAAGCCTCAGCAGGAAATCAACAAAACGCTGGATAAGAAAACCAACATCCTCAAGGTTGCTGGTCTTTATGAAGCTGGTGTCGACGTTGAAAAGGCATTTGGTGCCTTTGAGCCGCGGCTTGTTGATGTTGCAACTGGCAAGTTCTCTGATGCGGCCGACGCTGCGACCTATGACCAGCGCGCTGCTGCGAAAGATCCGGTTCTTTCCGTTGCTTTGGATAATGATCCGGCATCCATCAAACGTCAGGCTAAACTGGCTTCAGTTTATCTGTTGCGCGATGATGCAGGCAAGATTGAGCGTATCATTTTGCCAGTGCATGGCTACGGTCTGTGGTCCACGCTTTATGGTTTCATCGCTTTGAATGCTGATGGCAATGAAGTGTATGGTCTGCGCTTTTACTCCCACGGCGAGACCCCGGGTCTTGGTGCGGAAGTAGACAATCCAAAATGGATGGCACAGTGGCCGGGCAAGCTGGTTTATGGCGATAACGGGTCCGTGGACATTGGTGTCGGCAAATCTGCTCCAGCGGGTATTGATGGCTCCAAACACCACATCGATGCGATTGCAGGTGCAACGTTGACATCCCGTGGTGTCGACAACCTCGTCAAATTCTGGATGGGCGAGCAGGGCTTCAAGACCTTCCTCGACAATCTGAAAAAAGGAGAGGCGTAATGGCTGGCAAAGACTTGTCCATGCTCAAGGACCCGATGGTCGATAACAACCCGATCACGCTTCAGGTTCTTGGCATCTGTTCCGCGCTTGCGGTAACCTCTTCCTTGAAGGTTGCGCTGGTGATGGCGATTGCGGTGACGCTTGTGACAGCGTTCTCCAACTTCTTCATCTCTCTTTTGCGTAACCAGATCCCGTCTTCTATCCGCATTATTGTGCAGATGGTGATTATTGCGTCTCTCGTTATTCTGGTTGATCAGGTTCTGAAGGCGTATCTCTACGAGATCTCCAAGACACTCTCCGTGTTTGTTGGTCTGATCATCACCAACTGTATCGTTATGGGCCGCGCGGAAGCATACGCGATGAAGAACCCACCAATCCCATCTTTCCTTGATGGTATCGGTAACGGTCTGGGCTACTCCCTGATCCTGTTGCTGGTTGGTGTTGTTCGTGAGCTGCTTGGCTCAGGTTCCCTGTTTGGTGTGCAGATCCTTGAGACCGTGAACAACGGTGGCTGGTATGTGCCAAACGGCCTGCTGCTGCTGCCTCCGTCCGCGTTCTTCGTGATTGGCCTGTTGATCTGGGGGTTCCGTACCTGGAAGCCTGCGCAGGTTGAGAAGCGCGACTATAAAATCATGGAAACTGAGGGAGCTCACTGATTATGGAAGGGCTTCTTTCCCTCGCCGTCAAGGCGATCTTTATCGAGAACCTCGCGCTCTCCTTCTTCCTTGGAATGTGTACGTTCCTTGCGGTTTCCAAGAAGGTTGAGACTGCGCTGGGTCTGGGTATCTCCGTTGTTGTTGTGCAGGCGCTGACTGTGCCAATCAACAACGTGCTTTACACCACGCTGCTTAATGACAATGCGTTGGCATGGGCTGGGCTTGAAGGCACTGATCTGCGCTTTCTGGGCTTGATCTCCTACATCGGCGTTATCGCTGCTGTGGTGCAGATCCTCGAGATGTTCCTCGATCGCTATGTTCCTGCGCTTTACAACGCGCTGGGTATCTTCCTGCCACTGATCACAGTGAACTGCGCGATTATGGGTGGTTCTTTGTTCATGGTGGAGCGTGACTACAATCTGGGTGAAGCATCCGTTTACGGTGTGTCCTCCGGTATCGGTTGGGCGCTGGCGATTACTGCAATGGCTGGTGTGCGTGAAAAGCTGAAATACTCTGATGTTCCTGATGGACTGCAGGGTCTTGGCATCACCTTCATCACTGCTGGTTTGATGGCTATGGGTTTCATGGCTTTCTCAGGCGTGAAGCTGTAAGGGGACGAGTAGATGCAAGACTTTACCTGGGGCATTACGCTCTTCACTCTGATCGTGCTTGCGCTGGTGATCGTCATTTTGATGGCACGCAGCAAGCTGGTTGCATCCGGTGATGTTCAGATCAGTATCAATGGTGAGAAGACGCTCTCCGTTCCTGCGGGTGGCAAGCTACTCAATGTTCTGGCAGATCAGAAAATTTTCGTTCCTTCCGCCTGTGGTGGCGGTGGAACCTGTGCCCAGTGCCGCGTGAAAGTGCACGAGGGTGGTGGTTCTATTCTGGCGACTGAAGAAAGCCATATCACCAAGCGTGAAGCACGCTGCGGTGACCGTCTTTCCTGTCAGGTTGCTGTGAAGCAGGACATGAAGATCGAAGTGCCTGAAGAAGTGTTCGGCGTGAAAAAGTGGGAGTGTACTGTTCGCTCCAACGAGAACGTTGCAACCTTCATTAAGTCGCTGGTTCTGGACCTGCCTGAAGGCGAAGACGTGAACTTCCGTGCTGGTGGTTACATTCAGATTGAAGCCCCTGCGCACAAGCTGAAGTACACTGACTTCCATATCGAAGAGCAGTACCGCGGAGACTGGGATAAGTTCAATCTCTGGCAGTATGAGTCCATCGTGGATGAGCCAGTTGAACGCGCTTACTCCATGGCAAACTACCCGGACGAAAAAGGCATGATCATGCTGAACGTTCGTGTGGCGTCGCCGCCTCCGGGCACTCAGGGTATTCCTGCCGGTAAGATGTCCTCCTTCATCTTCAACCTGAAGCCGGGTGACAAGGTGACGATTTCCGGTCCGTTTGGTGAGTTCTTTGCTCGCGAAACCGACAAGGAAATGGTGTTCATCGGTGGTGGTGCTGGTATGGCGCCTATGCGCTCGCACATCTTCGATCAGTTGAAGCGTCTTGAGAACCGCGATCGTAAGATCACTTTCTGGTACGGTGCACGTTCCAAGAAAGAGATGTTCTTTGTTGAGGACTTCGACCAGCTGGCGAAAGAGTTCCCGAACTTCACATGGCATGTGGCGCTTTCTGATCCTCAGCCAGATGATGACTGGGACGGTTACACCGGGTTCATTCACAATGTGCTCTACAACGAGTACCTGAAGGACCACGCTGCGCCAGAAGACTGCGAGTACTACATGTGTGGTCCTCCAATCATGAACCAATCCGTGATCAACATGCTGGTTGATATGGGCGTGGAACGTGAAGACATCATGCTGGACGACTTCGGCGGCTAAACGCTGAGAGCATTGCAAGAATTGAGAGACCCGGTGTCGAGAGGCGCCGGGTTTTTTGTTTGTAATAATACACGCATAAATTGCATATAAAGGTGCATTCATGTATGCATTTGGTATATTAATTCAGAGTGGATTGGCACGTAATGTTTAGACAGCTTTTGAGCATACTGGGTCATTGCATATTTTTCCTGTTCCTATCAGGTTTGTTATATGCTCTTTCTGCTGGTGCATTGTTTTTTTCTTGGTTGTATCAAGCTCCTCTTTCTTTTGACTACGGGCATACTATCTGGCGCATACTTTTGCTGCTGGTTGTAGTTGTGTTGCCTGCCTTTATGGTTGG
Source organism: Pseudovibrio sp. Ad5 (assembly GCF_001623095.1). Lineage (NCBI taxonomy): Bacteria > Pseudomonadati > Pseudomonadota > Alphaproteobacteria > Hyphomicrobiales > Stappiaceae > Pseudovibrio > Pseudovibrio sp. Ad5. The sequence goes on from NZ_LMCH01000009.1 coordinate 73,297, forward strand.
CTTGAGAGTCTATAAAGGGAAGGTTGAGAGGTTAAAATGGACGTATGCCTTCGTTCTTGTGACCTTCATGGCTATGGCTGAGTTTGGGGGGATGCTCTTTGTTGCTATAGCACCTATGAAAATAGTAGCCAGCATTATCAAAAGCGACACGGAGCTGCCTATCAGACTTGAAGAGTTTGTATCTCTGCAATCAGGCTTGTTCTTGTTAGGAATAACTTTGTTAATTGGGATCGGATTCAGCCCAGCGATAGTGTGGCGTAAACGACGCTACGCCAAACGTATGGCAATAAACTCCTGATGTAACAAGAACCCATTTTTAGGAATGCAGAGCTTCTCAGAGCAATTAGCGTCGATCAAAAGAGAGCAGCTATGAGTACAGCTACACTAGGTTTTATTACCCTTCGGGAGATATGCGAGATAATGCAATCTGTAGTTACATTGATCGGATAGTTTATGGGTACTTTGCAGGTTAGTTTACTCAGATATGTAGGCAGATTTGCCGCGATTTACATTCTCATTAAGGTGGTTCTATTCGTAGCACTCTTGATTGCGCTACAATTTTTCCGGACAGAGATTCCCTTAAAGCATGTTGCTTTTGCAGTTCCGTTAGTCACAGCGATGCTTGTTGGGCAGGGGTTGTTCAAAAGAGAGGGCGCTCGCCTGATAGGGCGCAAGCTCCATAAGCTAACGGGTTTATGCCTTTTGATCATTATCGCTATTGATGTTCCTTTTGGCTATCTGGCGTTCCCAGATATCGAGGGCCTTTCTGACATTATGGGACTGATAATTGGTCTTTTATTGTTCTTTGCCTTTCTAGCTTATTGGTCCATTTACTTTGGATACAGAATCGGGTTTAGGACAGCAGAGAAAGAAGCTGCAAGAAAGCAGGTCAGTTGATTTTGCTTGAAACTCTCCTTTCCCTCGAAAGCCAACTTCTTCTGCCCTCAGTTCGTGGAAAACAGCAGCAACTTGAGTTGTTGCTACATCCTGACTTCATCGAGATTGGTGCAAGTGGCCGGACATATGATCGAGCGCAGGTGCTTGACGAGCTTCCGAGCGAGGCGGTGGACTATCCTGTCAGAACAATTGAGAATTTTCGCTTGCGTAAGTTGAATGAGGAACTCGTTCAGGTGTTTTACAGCATTGTCGAGAATGAGACGCAGCGGACTTCCATCTGGAAACTCGAAGGTGGGCAGTGGTCCATGATTTATCATCAAGGCACACGCAGAGCGTCATAGCTAGTCGTTTACCCTCTGAGTTCTCTAAAATCCGACTGTTTGTGTGCGCGTCGATTAAATACTTTGGCTTATAGTATGCAGCTGGTAAATTTTTCCTAGAGTCTGCTCTGTTCAAGAGTTCCTACGCAGCAGGCTCTCAGGCTTTTTAGGCGTTTCCCATGTGAAGCTGAACCAGTCCAGTAGGGATGCGCTGTAGAGGGTTGGGTATGACGCATAACACTGCTTTGCTCATCATCGCGTGCCAGAACGATCATTTTCCAGGTGGCAAGTTTGAATTGCCTAAGCAAATGGAAGCTGCCGGGAATATTGTTGAGCTTTTGAAAGACGCCAGAGAGCACCACGAGTTCGTAATACACATCAAGCATGTCTACAAAGATCCAAAATCGCCTTACATGGCAGAAGGGTCTTTTGGTGCTGAGATCAACAAGATGGTCTGGCCGAAAGCTGATGAGGCGGTCGTAACCAAGTACAATTTCAATGCTCTGGAGGGGACGAACCTGCGAGCGTTGCTGACAGACCATAAAATAGATGATCTGGTGATTTGTGGTTCCATGACCCAGCACTGCATTGTTGAGACTGCACGAGCGACCTTAGACCTCGGATATCCGGTTACTGTTGTTTACGATGCCTGCGCTGCGAGCTGTATGGAGTTCCGTGGGCGTGAAGTGTCCGTGGATGATGTGCAGGCCTCAATTATGGCTTCTCTCATCTTTTCCAATGCGGCTGTTGTTTCGACGGATGAGTTTTTGACCCAACCTCATTAAGCTGCAGCGCTTTGATATCCGAATTTTTGGCGATACTGACCAGGGCTGAGGCCTGTGGTTTTGATGAATACGCGGCGACAAGCTGTTGGGTCTTCGTAACCAACGTCCCATGCGATCTCGTTGAAGGACCGTTTGGTTTGCTCCAGCTGCTGGCGTGCTTCGGTTATGCGGAGTTGCTGTAAATAAGTGTTTGGCGTGTGCCCTGTCGCGACTTCAAACCGTCTTTGGAAGGTTCGTCCTGTCAGTCCGGCTTTTTCTGCCATTTCGGGTACTGTCAATTTTTTCTTATAGGTGGTCTGAAGCCAATGTTGGGCCTTCAAAATCGCCTGATCACCGTGTGAGAAGTTGGGATAGAAGCGGCTGTAGTTTTTTTGTTCTCTTCCGGCTGGATCGATGAGAAATCTACGGGAGACTTCGAGCATGGTTGTGTGATCGATGAAGTGGTCAATCAGCCTGAGGCCCAGATCGGTCCATGCCATGATGCCGCCTGCGGTGATGACATCGCCTTCATCGACGATCATTTTGTCAGTATCGAGCTGTACCAAAGGGTATTTCTTCGCAAAATCCTCGGTGATTGCCCAATGGGTTGTGGCGGGCCTGTTGTCAAGAATGCCCGTTTCGGCCAGCAACATCGCGCCGACGCAGATTGAGCAGAGAATGGCGCCATGCTCATGTTGGTGTTTGAGCCATTGGACGAGTGCTGGTGAGACGGTCGGGTGATCATCGACCAGACAGGGAGGCAGGATTATCGCCGAGAAGGTAGTGGCTCCGATTGAGCTGATCTGATCTTCGTGAAGCACGGTTGCCTCAATGCTGCTGGCATTGCTTTTGCTGGCAGCGTGGAACATATCGATTAGCCCATAAACCGCTGAGAGTTGTGCGCCGGTGTAAGACAGTATGCCGATAGGATGATGTGTCTCTGATCTGATCATATGGCAATTATAGCATGTTTTATGTCGTATATGCCAATCGAGTTGATAGGAGGTGTTGATTAGGTTTGTTGCTGACAAGAGCAAATCTAAGGAGGCACAAATGTCTAAATCCGCACTGGTTATTGTTGACGTTCAGAACGACTATTTCCCTGGTGGCGCCTGGGAGCTGAATGGGCAGGTTGAAGCTGCTCAGAATGTAAAGCGCCTGTTGGAAGACAGCCGCAGCAAGAAAACTCCGATCATTCACATTCAGCATGTGGTTGAAGCAGGTAATGCGCCGTTCTTCAACGCAGGCACTGAAGGTGTTAAAATTCATGATGATGTGTTGCCTCAGGATGGTGAGCCGCTCGTAACCAAGCAGTTTGCAAATAGCTTTTTGGAAACCAACCTGAAAGAATTGCTGGATGAGCAGGGCATTGAGCATCTGGTCGTCGTTGGCTCTATGTCTCACAACTGCATTGATGCGACAGTTCGTGCCGCGGTTGATCTGGGATACACAGCAACCATTATTGGTGATGCTTGTGCGACATTGGATATGGAACACAACGGCGAGACTATTCCTGCGAAATACGTACATGGTGCGTTCATGGCATCCCTGGCTTTTGCGTATGGCAAAGTTGTCAGCACAGATGAGTATCTGGCTGCATAACTCAGGCTTTGACTGCTTTCAGAAGCCGGCTCCTGAGGCCGACTTCTGATTAGGGATAGCTCGGGATTTTATAAAATCTGCTTTTTAAAATCCGGCATGCTTAAACGTGTTGGCCTTATTGTTTGCTCAAATAAGACCAATAGGACTGAGGTGTGCTTATGCCTAAAAGGGCCCTGATCATTATCGACTGCCAGAACGATTATTTTCCTGGTGGTAGCTGTCCTTTAGGGGGGCAGGTGGAAGCAGGAAAAAATATTGCCCGTCTTCTTGAGATGGTGCGAGACAACGACGAAAACGTCATCCACCTTCAACACATGTACAAAGATAAAACAGAGCCTTATCTGGTTGAGGGATCGCCAGGGGTGGAGATTAACGAGTGTGCGAGACCCGTGAACGGGGAACCTGTTGTCGTTAAAAACTACATGAATGGCTATAAGGACACCAATCTGCAGCAGATCCTTGTTGAGGCTGGTATTGATGAGATCGTCATGTGTGGTTCTATGAGCCAGAACTGCGTGAATGCGACTGCGCGTCAGACCCTTGATCTGGGTTATCCGCTGACCATCATCTACGATGCGTGCGCCACAGAGGATCTTGAGTTCAATGGCGTAACCGTCCCAGCGGATCATGTTCACACTGCTATGATGGCGTCTTTAAGATTTGCGCATAGCAACGTGATTTCTACCGATGAATTCCTGCATTCGTTGAATGGCGCATAATCAACGTTTTGGATGAGCAACCTGTAGAGGGGATATGACTAAGAAGGCCCTAATCATTATTGATTGTCAAAATGATTTCTTCCCAGGCGGGAAGTGTGAGTTGGAGGGCCAGGTTGAGTCTGTCGCAAACATTCAGCGTTTGCTTACAGTGGCTCGTAAGAACAATGATCTTATTGTCCATATTCAGCATCTCTTTAAAGATAAATATGCTCCCTTCCTTGCTGAGGGCACTATTGGAGCGGAGTTACATGACAGTTGCAAGCCTATCGAAGGTGAGCATGTGGTGGTTAAGTACAAAGCGAACAGCTATCTGAATACTAATCTTCGGCAGATTCTGGAGGATGCGGGGATTGAGGAAATTGTAATCTGCGGGGGAATGTCTCATCTATGCATTGATGCAGCGGCGCGTGCGACTGTTGACCTAGGATACCCCATCACCGTTATCTACGATGCCTGTGCAACCTGTGACCTTGAGTTTGAAGGAGAAGTTGTTCCTGCGAAATATGTTCAAGGGGCGATCATGGCGGCTCTATCGTTTTTTTATGGCAAAGTTATCTCTACCGACGAATATTTGAGTAACTGAGCTGGCATATTGCGCGGGCATTTATCAGGTCTGGTATTTACTCCTAGATTTTATGAAAAATGCGGGTTTTTCTAGCTGAGTTCCGTCAATCGATATCTATTAGACTATTATGGAACAGGCCTTTCATGTGAGGTGTTGAGTGTAAGATGACGAGAACGGCACTGCTGATAATTGACTGTCAGAACGACTTCTTTCCCGGTGGGAAATGTGAGTTGGAAGGGCAGTTCGAGGCTGCGGGGAACATTCAGATGTTGCTGACAAATGCGCGCGTTCAGGATCAAACCATCGTTCACATCCAACATCATTTTAAAGAGAAAGATGCGCCGTTTACGGTTGAAGGCACGATTGGTGCTGAAATCCACGATATGGCGAAACCGTTACCGCATGAACCAATCGTGACGAAGTATACCTCTAACATCTTCCTCAACAATAACCTCAAGCAGATCCTGGATGATGAGAATGTTGAGGAGCTGGTTATCTGTGGTTCGATGAGTAAGGATTGCATTGCAGCCGCAGCGCATGCGACGACAGAACTCGGATATCCGATTACGATTATTTACGATGCCTGCGCGACGCGGGAGCCGGGGTCCTGTGATACGTCTTCTCAGCAAGAGTTTGTGCAAGCAGCAATTATGGCTTCGCTGTCGTTCATTTGCAGCAATATTGTCTCCACAAATGAATATCTGCAGAGGCATTCTCCAGCGTAAGGTTTGAGATCAGCCGCTGATATTGATCTTTCTCAGACCAACCCAGAATGGACCAATGGCAAGCAGCATGAATGATGCGGCCAGCAGGAATGGTGCGCCCGGATAGTAAAGCTCTGCACTGTCTGCTGTGAAGCTGGTGAAGAGCTGTGTCATCATCAAGGTGGAAAGCACAAGTGTGAGCCCGATGATGCTTGTCAACGCCCCTTGCAGACGGCCCTGCTTGTCTTGTGAGACGTGGTGGCTCATCAGGGCGATCATGGCAGGTGGGATCATCGCGCCAAGTGCTGCTGGTGGCAGGAGCAGAATGACTGTGAGTGTGTTTGGCGCAAATGCGAAGCCTAGCAATGCGATTACGGCGAAGAAGAAGCCGTAAAGCACGGTTTTCGCTTCGCCCTTGCGCGGAATAATCCAGCGGATAAGACCGCCTTTGACGCTGGAGAAACCAATACCGACGATAGCGAGTGAGAGACCTACCTGAGCTGTGGTCCAGTGGAAGGCTTCAATTGTGTAGTACGGCCAAATTGCCGGATACACGAAGTTTGCCATTTCAAAGAGGAAGAGCGCAATGAAGAGCCACACCAGAACAGGAGACTGGGCAATATCCATGGCTGCGCCAACAGGGTTTGCTCTGCGCCAGCGAATGGCCTTTCTTGCCGATTTTGGCAGGGTTTCCGGCATGTAGAACAGGCCGTAAGCGAAGGTCATCGCAATCAGAACTGCAGAGATGTAGAAGGGTACACGGACGCCGAAGAGGGCAAGTGTTCCGCCCATAACCGGACCGATGACAAAGCCAAAACCGATTGCCGCACCAACCATGCCGAAGCGGGTGGCGCGTTTGCCGTTATGCGATATATCGGAGACTGCTGCATAGGCGGTGGCGTAGGTTGCGCTGGCAACTCCAGCCAAGAGCCTGCCAATGAACAGAACCCAGAGCGAACCTGCGAAGGTCATGATCAGGTAGTCGACTGTCAGGACAGCAAGGGAGATCAAGAGGATTGGGCGTCGACCAAAACGGTCAGATATCGCCCCAACAGCGGGACCGAAGAGGAACTGCATAGCAGCGTAACTTGCTGCGATGTAGCCGCCCCAGAGAGCTGCATCTGCGATGGTGGTTTGGCTGAGTTCTGCGACCAGTGCCGGGGTCACCGGAATGATCAATCCGGCACCAATCGCGTTCAGCAAAACAGTCCCTGCAATGAATACAAGGGTATGAAAGTCCTGTTTTGACCTGATGGATTGTAGTGCCAGCAGCATTCTTTTCTCGTTTTTCGCTAAATGCTATGTAACAAAGCGATCCAGCAAGTAAAGAAAAAACTCAGCATTTGTGCATATGCCGCAGGTCAAAAAAACAGGGTGAAGATCTATTTACGCCACGGCGGTGTTTCTTTAGCGAAGAATGCAGAAATTCCGGCCTGTGCTTCAGTGGTTTCCCATCTGTCCGCTAGGGCATTTGCTGTGTAGTCGATCTGATCTTCTGCAGGCATACGCGCTAAATTCTGACAAAGAGCTTTTGCATCTGCTACGGCACCCGGTGCGCAATTTAAATAAGCTTCTGCTTCTTTCTGCGTTACTGCGTGCAGGTCCTCTGGTGTTGTCACCAATGAGACAAGACCGAGGTGATGTGCTCTTTGCGCACCAAATGGGCGGGCATTCATGAAGACCTGACGAGCATGACCTTCGCCCAAGCGACGTACAACATAAGTGCCGATGGTTGCCGGGATCAGGCCGAGGCGGGTTTCAGTCAGAGCGAATTTGGTGTTGTCAGCAGCAACCACCAGATCGCAGACGCTGAGAATGCCAACTCCGCCGCCGTAAGCAGGGCCATGAACACGAGCGAGCAGAGGCTTTTTCATGCTGTCGAGGCGTTTGAGCATGCCTGCCAGACGATTGGCTTCCTGCATTTTGCCGATGCGGTCTTTCTCTGCCTGCGCCTGCATCCACTTGAGATCGCCGCCAGCACAGAAGGTTTCGCCGTCCGCTGCCAGAATGATTGCGCGGGTCTGCTCACAGTTGTCCAGCTCTTCAGCTGCTGCAACCAGTTCATCCATCATCTCAGCATTCATAGCATTGTGCTTTTCAGCGCGTGCCAGCAAGAGTGTGGTGATGCCGTTGTCCGCTTTTTCGATGCGAAGGTTCTGATAGGTCATGCCGCCGCCGCCTCTTTGATGGAGAGAATAAACTCTTGCGTTTGTTCCAGCTTCTCAATGTCGAGGCCGGTGTTGTAGTCCAGCAATTTTGCCATTTTTGCGACGGCCAGTGTGCTGACGTTGCCTTTTGCGCCCGGTGCATACGGACAACCGCCGAGACCGCCGATGGCTGAATCGAACGTGCGCAGGCCCATTTTTATGCTGGACATGATGTTAGCCAGAGCCAGGTCTTTGGTGTCGTGGAAATGGCCTGCGAGTTGCTCAGCCGGGATGACGCTCAGGACTGCATCCAGCATCGCTTCCGTGGTTTCCGGAGTGGCTGCGCCAATGGTGTCGCCAAGGGAAACCTCGTAGCAGCCCATCTGCAGCAGACGTTCTGAGACCATTGCTACGTTTTGGACTGGAGTTGGGCCATCGTATGGGCACTCAACGATGCAGGAGGCGTATCCGCGGACTGGAATGCCGTCAGCTTTTGCTGCTTCCACGATTGGAGTGAAGCGTTCGAAGCTTTCCTCAATAGAGCAGTTGATGTTCTTTTGAGAAAAGCCTTCTGATGCGGACGCGAAGATTGCGACTTCATCCGCCCCGGATGCTTTGGCGCGCTCGTAGCCTTTGATGTTTGGCGTCAGCGCTGTATAGCGAATGCCGGGTTTGCGCGTGATGCCTGCAAAGACTTCCGCAGCATCCGCCATTTGCGGCACCCATTTGGGTGAAACAAAGCTGGATGTTTCGATCTTCTCAAACCCGCACTCGGAAAGGCGGTTGATCAGTTCGATCTTGTTTGCTGTCGGGATCAGCGTTTTTTCGTTCTGCAGGCCGTCGCGTGGGCCCATCTCAAAAATGTTTAGTTTCTTGCTCATCGCTTATCAAACCTCCTCGTCGATAGCGCGGGCACGAAGTTCTCTGCGGATAACCTTTCCGGTTGTTGTCATTGGCAGGGCTTCGACAAATTCCAGTTCACGTGGATATTCATGCGCAGCTAATCGCTGTTTCACAAAATCAGAAAGTTCTTTGGCCAATTCGTCGGATGGCTCAACACCTTCCTTCAGCACAATGTAGGCTTTGACGATCTCAGTGCGCAGCTTGTCTGGCTTGCCGATGACACCTGCCATGGCAACTGTGTCGTGTTTCAGCAGGCAGTCTTCAATCTCGCTAGGGCCGATGCGGTAGCCGGATGAGGTGATGACGTCATCATCGCGGCCAACAAACTGGATCCAGCCGTCCTTATCCATCACGCCTTTGTCGCCCGTGATGAGAAACTCGCCAGAGAATTTCTTTTTCGTGGCTTCCGGATTGTTCCAGTATTGGAGGAACATGACAGGGTTTGGTGCACGAACGCCGATGTTGCCAAGCTGACCAGCTTCGAGAACGGTGCCTTTGTCGTCCACGATCTGCACATCAAAGCCCGGCACGGCTTTGCCGGTGACGCCAGGACGGGTTTCCATCAGTTCTGCGCAGGTGGAGACAACGAGGTTGCACTCGGTCTGGCCGTAGAATTCGCTGATTGTCAGGCCGAACGTGTCCTGACCCCATTGGATCAGCTCTGCGCCAAGGGCTTCGCCGCCACTGCCGAGGGAGCGGAGGGAATAGTTCCAGCGGTCCTTCGGGTTCTCTACCTGCCGCATCATTTTCAGCGCGGTTGGCGGGATGAAGGCGTTGCGAATTTTCAGGTCTTGCATCAGCTGGAAGGCTGCTTCGCCGCTGAACTTCTTGAAACGGCAAGCAACGACAGGAATGCCGTGATGTAGGCTTGGTAGAAGAACGTCAATCAGACCGCCGATCCATGCCCAGTCGGCAGGAGTCCAGAAGCGGTCACCTTCTTTCGGGAACATGTTGTGCGGCATCTCTACGCCGGGCAGATGGCCGAGCAGCGTGCGGTGCGCGTGCAGTGCGCCTTTGGGCTGGCCGGTGGTGCCGGAGGTGTAGATGATGATGGCGGGGTCTTCGGCTTTGGTCTTCACTGGTGTGAAGTCTTCGCTCTGCCCTGCCATTTCAGCATGGAGTGAGCGGGTGCTGAAGTCTGTGCCTTCGATGTTCAGGATCAGTTCAAGCTCTGGCAGGCTGTCGCGGATCTTTGCCAGCTTCACAGCACCTGCATTGTTGGTGATGAGAGCTTTCGCACCAGAGTTCTCTAGCCGATATTCCAGTGCTTCTTCGCCAAACAGCGAGAAGAGCGGAATAGAGATGCCACCGAGCTTGTGAATTGCAATATGGGAGAAGGCTGTTTCAGGGGCCTGTGGCAGTAGGATGCCGACGCGATCACCTTGGCTGATGCCTTGAGACAGGAGCAGGTTGGCCAGCTGGTTACTCAGCTTTTTCAAGTCACCAAACGTGTAGGTGGTTGTCGGCCCGTCTTCTTCAGCGAAGATGAGTGCTTCGCGGGCGGCGTCTTTGTCCGCCCACTTGTCACAGATATCTACGCCAATGTTGAAGAACTCCGGAATGTCCCACTGAAACTTTTCTCGGAGCTCCTCGTAAGATTTCGCAGATGGCAACAACGGTTATTCCTCCTCCTCAAGCGTGAGGAGTATAACGCCTTCTTCCACCTGGTCACCCGTAGATGCCATCACTTCAGCCACAACGCCGTCACGCGGTGCTTTGAGAGAGTGTTCCATCTTCATGGCTTCGGTCACGATCAACGTATCGCCTTCAGAAACCTCGTCACCCGGCTTACAGTTTACTGCTCTCACAAGGCCCGGCATTGGCGATGTGATCGCGTTGCCTGAGGCTGCACTGTCATCCTGCTCTGCCAGATGATCCGGCAGATCGAAACGCCATGTGACACCGTCGGAGAAGAGGGTGAGACTGGTGTCTTCTGCGAAGAAATCAGCTGAGGTGATTTGACCGGCAAAATCCACGCGCATGTGGTTGTTGTCTACGGAGAGGATCTGCAAATTGAAGGTTTCATCATCAATGGCAATGGTCAGGCTGCCATCATGATGGCGGTTTGCCACAACTTCGGTGTCTTCATCGCGCCATGACAGATGCGCAATCTGCTGGGCTGCCGTCCAATGACGCCAACCTGTGAGGCTCGCCCACGGATCGTTATGGACCAGTGCAGTTTCAGTTGCAAAGCCGAGCTCGATGAGAGCAGCCATTGCGAAAGCGTGCTTGGTTGGAGCTGTCGGCTTGGTGAGAGCTTCCAGTTCACGGTCGATAAGGCCCGTGTCCATCTCACCCTTTGCAAAGCCGTCGTGGTTACACAGGCGATGCAGGAAAGTGATGTTGGTGGTGCAGCCAACTGCCTGACTCTTTTCCAAGGCCAGAGACATTTTCGCCAGAGCAGCTTCACGGGTTTCGCCGTGGCAGATCACCTTTGCGATCATTGGATCGTAGTAAGGGGTGATCGTATCGCCTTTGCGTACGCCGCTGTCGATGCGGGCGAACAATTCCGGCAGTTTCAACTCGTTCAGCGTTCCGGTTGCTGGCAGGAAGCCTGCTTCAGCATCCTCAGCGTAGATACGCGCTTCGAACGCATGACCGAAGATGGTGAGCTCGTCCTGCATCAGAGGCAATTCACCACCCGCAGCGACGGAGAGCTGCCAGTTGACCAGATCCTGACCAGTGATAGCTTCTGTGACTGGATGCTCCACCTGAAGGCGCGTGTTCATTTCCATGAACCAGAAGCGGTCAGAGCGGAGGCCTTCTGAGCCATCAACAATGAACTCAACCGTACCAGCGCCTTCATACCCCACAGCCTGAGCTGCTTTGACGGCAGCATCGCCCATAGCGTTGCGCATCTCTTCGGTCATGCCGGGGGCAGGGGCTTCTTCGATCACCTTTTGGTGGCGGCGCTGCAAGGAGCAGTCGCGCTCAAACAAGTGAACCGCGTTGCCATGCCCATCACAGAAGACCTGAACCTCGATGTGGCGTGGTGACAAGATGTACTTCTCGATGAGCACGCGTGGGTCACCAAAGCTGGATTGACCTTCGCGCTGAGCGCCTTCCAGAGCTTCAAGGAAGTCTGCGGGATCATCAACGCGGCGCATACCTTTGCCGCCGCCGCCTGCGCGGGCTTTGATGAGAACCGGATAGCCGATCTTGTCGGATTCAGCTTTTAGGAACTCAGCGTCCTGGTTGCTGCCATGATAGCCCGGCACGACTGGAACGCCAGATTCTTCCATGAGCTTCTTCGCGGCATCCTTCAGGCCCATAGCGCGGATTGCGTCCGCGGGTGGGCCGATGAAGACAAGGCCAGCTGCTTCAACCGCTTCCACGAACTCTGGGTTTTCTGAAAGGAAACCGTAGCCCGGATGGATGGCGTCTGCGCCGCTGGTTTTGGCAGCGTTGAGCAGCTCAGGGATATTGAGGTAGCTCTCTGCCACTGGTGCAGGGCCAAGGCGGTAAGCCTCGTCAGCCATTTGCACGTGACGGGCATCGCGGTCTGCGTCTGAATAGACTGCAACAACCTTGATGCCGAGGGCTTTGGCGGACTTTGCAACACGGCAAGCAATCTCACCACGGTTCGCAATAAGGATTTTCTTGAACATTATGCTGTCTCCCAATGCGAAACAGTGGCGCCGGGAGCACCTGTTACTCTATTTGGTCTAAAAGTGCAGGCTTCTGAATAAGGAATATCACAGGTCGCAGTAATGATTTCTCTGGAATTCTCTAGGAGTAAGTCTCCTTTGCCGACTTCATATACATAAGCCTTGCGTTGGGAAACTGAGAGGAGATCACCTGTTTTGATGAGACCTTCCAAGACTCTGATGAAGAGGATTGATAGCTCGTCTTTCAGGCCCAAATCTGGGATATTCTTCTGAAGAATGCTCATAATTGCCTCATCAACAGGCCAAACATCTCTGACTTCTCCGTGCATACCGAGCCCCTTACATGCGGAAGACGCCGAAGGGCGTTTCTTCGATTGGTGCGTTGAGGCTTGCTGCGATGGACAGTGCCAGGACGTCACGGGTTTTGCGCGGGTCGACGATGCCGTCATCCCAGAGGCGTGCGGAGGCGTAGAGCGGGTGCCCTTGCTCTTCAAACTGATCAATGATCGGCTGTTTGAAGGTTGCTTCCTCTTCTGCAGACCAAGTTCCGCCTTTGCGCTCAATGCCATCCCGGCGCACTGTTGCCAGCACACCTGCTGCCTGAGGGCCGCCCATGACGGAAATGCGGGAGCTTGGCCATGTCCAGAGCATGCGTGGTGAGTAGGCGCGGCCACACATGCCGTAGTTGCCAGCGCCGAAGGAGCCGCCAATGAGCATGGTGATTTTTGGAACTTTTGCGCATGCCACGGCTGTTACCAGTTTAGCGCCGTCTTTTGCGATGCCGCCTGCTTCATACTTTTGCCCGACCATGAAACCGGTGATGTTTTGCAGGAAGACCAGCGGGATTTTACGCTGGCAGCACAGCTCCACAAAGTGGGCGCCTTTCAGCGCAGCTTCTGAGAACAAGATGCCGTTGTTGGCGATGATGCCGACAGGCATGCCGTGGATGTGGGCAAAGCCAGTGACAAGGGTGGTGCCATAGCGGGCTTTGAATTCGTCAAAGCGAGAGCCGTCCACCACACGGGCGATGACTTCGCGCACATCATATGGTGTTTTCAGGTCTGCCGGGACAACGCCGAGGATTTCTTCCGGATCGTAAAGCGGATCTTCCGGCGATTGCAGCAGAAGCTGGTCTGGCTTGCGGCGGTTGAGATTGGACACGGCCTGACGGGCCAGAGCCAACGCATGAGCGTCGTCACGGGCCAAGTGGTCTGCCACACCGGAGAGGCGGGTGTGAACATCCCCACCGCCCAAGTCTTCAGCAGAAACCACTTCGCCCGTGGCGGCTTTCACCAGTGGAGGACCGGCGAGGAAGATGGTGCCTTGCTCTTTCACGATGATGGTCTCATCGCACATGGCTGGCACGTATGCGCCGCCAGCGGTACAGGAGCCCATGACCACCGCGATTTGCGGAATGCCCTTTGCGGACATGTTGGCTTGATTGTAGAAAATACGGCCGAAGTGCTCTTTATCCGGAAACACCTCATCCTGCTGAGGCAGATTAGCGCCGCCGGAGTCCACCAAGTAAATGCATGTGAGATTGTTCTCCATGGCAATTTCTTGGGCGCGGAGGTGCTTCTTGACTGTCAGCGGATAATAGGTGCCGCCTTTTACCGTGGCATCGTTGGCAACGATCATACATTCGATGCCGTTGACCCGACCGATGCCGGTGACAATGCCTGCTGAAGGCGAGGCGCCCTCATACATGTTGTGGGCAGCGAACTGACCGACTTCCAGAAACGGAGAGCCCGGATCGATCAGACGAGCAACGCGCTCACGCGGGAGGATTTTCCCACGAGACACGTGCCGTTCGCGAGGGCCTTCACCCCCACCCAACAGAGCTTGCTGGCTTGCGGCGCGGACCTCATCCATTGCGGCGAGGTGCAGAGTGCGGTTGTTTTTAAAGCTTTCCGAACCCGTTGCAGCCTGAGACTTGATGACAGCCATTACTTGGTTTCCTGGAAAAGCTCACGACCAATCAGCATGCGGCGGATTTCTGAGGTGCCTGCGCCGATTTCATAGAGTTTTGCATCACGCAGCAGGCGACCGGTTGGGTACTCGTTGATGTAACCATTGCCGCCGAGGGACTGGATAGCTTCCAGTGCCAGTTTAGTTGCGTTTTCTGCGGAATAGAGGATACAGCCAGCGGAATCCTTACGGGTGGTTTCACCGCGGTCACACGCATTTGCGACGGCGTACACGTAGGAACGGGAGGCGTTCATCAGGGTGTACATGTCTGCGAGTTTGCCCTGCATCAGCTGGAATTCACCGATGGCTTTGCCGAACTGTTTGCGCTCGTGGATGTAAGGCACGACGATGTCCATGGCTGCTGCCATGATGCCGAGTGGACCACCGGAAAGGACAACGCGCTCATAGTCCAGACCGGACATCAGCACGTTTACACCGCGACCTTCTTCACCAAGGACGTTTTCATATGGGACTTCGCAGTCTTCAAACACCAGCTCACACGTGTTGGAGCCGCGCATGCCGAGCTTGTCCAGCTTTTGCGCCGTGGAGAAGCCCTTCATACCTTTTTCGATGATGAAAGCTGTCATGCCTTTGGGGCCAGCATCCGGATCAGTCTTTGCGTAGACCACCAGAGTGGAGGCGTCAGGGCCGTTTGTGATCCACATTTTGTTGCCGTTGAGCACGTAGCGGTCATTGCGCTTTTCAGCGCGCAGTTTCATGGAAACAACGTCGGAGCCTGCACCGGGCTCGGACATGGCCAGAGAGCCGACATGCTCGCCAGAGCAAAGCTTTGGCAGGTACTTTGCTTTTTGCTCAACAGTACCATGACGGTTGATCTGGTTTACGCAGAGGTTGGAATGCGCACCGTAAGACAGGCCAACAGATGCGGAGGCGCGGGAGATTTCCTCAACCGCAACAACGTGGGCGAGATAGCCCATGCCGGTGCCGCCGTATTCCGGGTCGGCTGTCATGCCAAGTACACCAAGGTTCCCCATCTCTTTCCAGAGATCATTGGGGAACTCGTTGGTCTCGTCGATCTCAGCGGCGCGCGGCGCTAGCTTGTCTTGTGCCCAACGGCGAATGGTTTCGCGCAGAGCGTCAATATCTTCACCAAGACCAAAATTCATTACAGCGTCAAACACGGCGCTTCCTCCTGCTACCGAAGCTCTGCGATCCACGCTCTTTATCGAGCTTCCCAGTGGATCGTAAATTAATTAAACGAACGTTCGTTTGATTAATAGCAGGGGCTCAGCTACTATGCAATAACCCTTAGGGCGCATTTCCTGTTGCGTATTCTTTCCCGAAAACTGCTAGGCATCGCTCGGGCATGCGCTGAAACATTGCGTCTCCTGATTGATTGGAAAAGGTTTAGACCGTGGCACGAACCAAAGGCTCCGTTGGTGCAGATACAAAAACTGCGATTTACGCAGCAGCGAAAAAGCTGATTGAAGCCAAGGGCTTTGAGGCGATGACGCTTCGCCAGCTTGCTGCTGAGGTGGGCGTACAGCCGGGGTCTGTCTATCGCTATGTTGAGAGCAAGGACGAGCTGCTTCAGGCGCTGATGAACCAGCATATGATCAGCCTGATTGAGAACTGGGAGAAGCTGGAGGGCAAGGGCGATGATCCCGTTTCCCGTCTCAAGGCGTTTGTTGCGTTTCACATTCGCTATCATATTGAGCGCCGTGCAGACGTTGTGATTGCGAATCTGGAGTTGCGTTCACTTGGTGAGGACTATCGGGCTGATGTGGTGACCAAGCGCAGCCAGTACGAGGCCAATCTGCGGCGCATTCTGTCCGATGGTGTAAAGGCGGGTGTGTTTCCCTCTGTGGATTTGGAAGTTGCCGCCTTTGCTATCATCGCCATGCTGACCGGCGTTTGCTTCTGGTATCGCCCTGACGGACGCCTTAGTATCGATGAGATTATCGAGGTGCACCAGAAGATGGTGCTGCAAGGCGTTGTGGGCTAAGGGCTATTCTTGTGATTGATCTGGTTAAGCTTTTTGCAGCTCTTGGAGCTGGCTATCTGCTGGGCAGTATCAGCACGGCAGTGCTGGCTGGGAAGATGTACGGCAAGGACATACGGGAGTATGGCAGCAAATCTGCCGGGCTCACCAATGCACTGCGCGTGCTTGGCAAACCCGCTGCACTGCGCGTGCTTGGCAAACCCGCTGCACTGCTTGTTCTTGTCGGAGATATCCTGAAAGGCGTTGCTGCTTGTCTGGTTGGCCTGTATCTGGGTGTTTATGCAGGTTCAGGCGTGGCGATAGACAGTATGAGCATGCTGCTTGCTGGGGCAGGTGCCATTGTTGGGCACAATTGGCCGGTGTTTTTTGGTTTCAGAGGTGGTAAAGGCGTGCTGACTGCAGCTGCCGTGCTTTTCATGCTGGATCCGATTATAGCACTAAGCTGCCTAAGCTCTTTCGTAGTTATTGTTGCCGCGACCCGCTTTGTCTCTCTGGGCTCAATCTGCGCGGCGCTGCTGTTCGTTGTGCTTTCTTTCATTCCGGTGTTTGGTCACACACTCTACTTCCAGGCCTTCGCAATGGTGATGGCGTTTATCGTGGTTGCCAAGCACCGTGCGAATATTGGTAGACTGCTCTCCGGTACTGAGAATAAGCTGCGTTTTAAGAGTGGTAAGCCCTCATCGTAGCGGAACCATCCTGTTCTTGATCGGGGAAGCCTTTACTATCGAAGTATTGGTCATTGCTTTTTCGTGGAGGGGGTCGAGCAGGTCGTCGAGTTCGCTGACGTCTTTTAGGTAGATGCGTGTGACGAAGCAGTCTTCTCCGGTGACCTTGTCGCAGGAGGTGAAGCGGGGCTCGTTGAGGATGAGTTGCTCTACGACGTGCAGATTGCCGGGGCTTGGCTGGATGCGAACGATTGCTTCCAGACTATAGCCGAGTGCCTTTGGGTTTATCTCTACCGTAAAGCCTGTGATGATGCCGTCCTGCTCCAGCTTGCGGACACGCTCTGTGGTGCTGGGGGCGGAGAGGCCGATGCGGCTGGCCAGTTCACTGATTGAGATTCTGCCGTCTCGCTCCAGGATCTCAAGGATTTTGCAGGCAGTTTCATCCAGCTGTTTCATCTCATTAGGTGCTTTCGTCTGATCGCTTTATTTTGTGAGGGTAGAAAGTGTAATTTGCCTTTCTTTTTCTATATTGCATAGAGCTGTTGCTGGTTATTTTTTCAATCCTGACGATTGGAGGTTCTTATGCAGACAGATCTTTTAGCGCTTCAACATATCTCGGCGTTTTCTCATGGAGAGGAAGGTGGCAATCCTGCTGGCGTGCTGGTGGGGGATGTGATGCTTCCTGATGCGCAGATGCAGTCTATTGCGGCTGATCTCGGCTATTCTGAAACTGTGTTTGCGGTGCCTCTGGCCAACGAAGAGGGGTATCGCGTGCGGTACTTCTCTCCAGAGAATGAAGTGCCATTTTGCGGGCACGCAACGATTGCGCTGGGCGCGGTTCTGGCTCAGCAGCATGGCCGGAAAGTCCATCGCCTTGTATTGAATGAAACTGTGATTTCAGTGGAGAGCTGGCAGGAGAACGGTCAGTTGCAAGCAGCTCTGCAATCTCCGCAGACCAAGAGCGCCGCATTGGAAAATGACGTGAAAGTTCAGCTGCTTGACCTGCTTAGTTTGAGTGAAGGTGATCTGGATCTTCGCATTCCACCTGCGCGTATTCATGGTGGTGCGGATCATCTGGTGCTGGCATTGACTGACAGAGCCAAGTTGGCGGGCATGGCTTATGATCTGGGAGCCATGAAGCAGTTTATGCTTGGGCAGGGGCTGGTGACGATCATGCTGGTTCATGTTCGCGGGCTGCAAGAGTTTGATGTGCGCAATGCGTTTGCGTCAGCTGGCGTGTTTGAAGACCCGGCCACGGGTGCTGCTGCTGCGGCGTTTTCTGGTTACCTGCGGGATATTGGCTGGGCACATGCTGGTGAAATCCGGATTGTGCAGGGAGAAGATATGGGAGCGAGGTCACTCATTTCGGCAGAAATTCCTGCTGAAGCTGGTAGCTCCATTCGTATTTCTGGCAGTGCGCGACGGATGATCTAACGCGTTTCTTGGTACTGTGGGACGTTTAGCCCGAGGCAGTCTGCCTTGGGCTTTTTGCTGCGGTGAGGGCCTCCTTAGACGAGTGAGAGGTGGATTTCCGCGTTTAGTGTGTTGGACACCGTACATATCTCTTTGGCGGCTTTGATCAGGATCTCTGCTTTCTCGCGGTTCTCAAACTCAGGGAGAGCAAATTCCAAGTGGAAGCTGCCAAAGCGGTGAGGCAGCGTGGATGCTTTTTCAGCTTTTACGGTGATGTAGACATTGCCGAGTGAGACCTTCTGTTGCCTGGCTACCATCTCCAAGGAGATTGCCATACACGACCCAAGGGCAGACATGATCAAGTCTGAAGGGGCAGAGAACTCATCGGAGTCTCCGTAGCCTGCCGAGTATTGATGACCGAACTCATTGGTCACCCAGAACTGTCCATACTCATGCGAAGCGACCGTCAGCGGGCCATAGGACTTGGGTTTCATTTTTATCGGCATGCTAATGTCTCAGGAGTTCTCGGAGTTTGCAGTTGGTCTGGCATGTATACGAGTAACTCGCGGCTTACGTAAATATGCAGCATAGGTGAAAAATACAGCAGCGTTCACTCGTTGGTTATTGGGCTTGCTCTACAGGAATATGTTGTAAACACAATGTGGGTGGGTGTGAGGCACATGCTGCTACAGTATGGATGTGTTCAATTGGCGGAATTGACTAGCGAGTTTGGCAGGGAAAATGATGGCAACGAATGAGACTGAAAACCTGCTTGCGCTGCTGGTTGAAGATGACCTGGATTTGGCTGGAACGATTGCTGATGTGTTGAAAATCCACGGTATCAGTTGCGATCACGCTTACAATGGTGAGGCGGGTCTCGAGTTTGCGCGGCAGGGTTATTTTGACGTTATCATTCTTGATCTGACATTGCCTAAGATGGATGGTCTTACGGTTTGTGAAACGCTGCGCCGGGAAGGTATTGACCGCCCAGTTCTGATGCTGACTGCGCGTGACGAACTTTCTGACAAGCTGGCTGGATTTGAAGCCGGGACGGATGACTATTTGGTCAAACCCTTTGCCTTTGAGGAACTGGTTGTGAGACTGCGGGCGCTTTCCGGACGGCGGAGCGCGAAAACGAAGCTGTTTGAGGTTGCTGATCTGCAGGTGGATTTTGCCCAAAATATTGCAAAGCGTGGAGATCGTGTTTTGCGTCTTTCTCCGACGGCCTGGAAGATTCTGGGTATTTTGAGCAAACATAGCCCAGCTTCGGTGAGCCGAGAGCAGTTGGAGCGTGGGCTGTGGGGGGATGAGCCGCCAGAGAGCAACAGCCTTAATGTGCATTTGTACAAACTTCGCCAGCAAATCCAACGCCCTGCCGAATCTGAAATTATCTGCCGAGATGCAAACGGGGGTTATAGCCTGAGGGAGAAAGTGGATGGTGAATAAGAAAGCAGCCAGAGTGCGCGGACGCAGCATTTTTCGTGAACTTGGTATCGCTTTCTTTCTGGGCGTTATTCTGCTGTTGCTGGTCTACACGTTTTTACTGCCAATCTTCTTTGTAGCTGGCTCAGATGAGAGCATCATCTACCTACTTGAGGATCTGGGCGAAAGTTACGAGGAGGCCGTAAAGGCAAATCCTGATGCTCCGCTGCCTGAGACCTACCTTATTCAGAGTGCCTTTTCGCTTGAAGCGTTGCCTGCTGAAATGTCTCGTCGTTTCAAAGAGGAGCCATTGGAGCCGCTGGAGCTGTACTACGATGATGAAGATCGAGGCTGTGATGCTGAGGGCAATTGCAAGGAGACCTATTATCTCTATCTGTACATTTATCCGCTGGAAGATGGCCGCAACCTTTACATCACGCTTGAGAGTACAGAAGAGTATCTGGAGGGCTCCGAAGAGGATCAGGTGGTCCTTCTTGCCTTTGCAATTGTAGGGATCGTCAATCTACTCGCCACCTTTGTGAGTGCGCGCATTTTATCTAAGCGGTTGATCCGACCGATCCAGAATCTGGAAAACTGGGCTCAGTCATTGAATGCTGAGAATGTGGGTGAGACACCGCCCAACTTCAGGTTCCGCGAACTGAATAACCTTGCTGTGAAGCTCACATACACTGTTTCCCGTATTTCTGAGTTTGTTGAACGTGAGCAGACATTCCTGCGTTATGCGAGCCATGAGTTGCGGACACCGATTACGGTGATTGCCGGCAATATTGCGCTGCTGAAGAGCCAGGAAAGTGGTTCTGAGGATACTGTGCCCGTGGAGCGGATACAGCGGGCTAATTTGAACATGCGCATCATTGTAGAGACTTTGCTTTGGCTGGGCAGGGAAAGCTCTGCACCGCCGCGAGTTGAGAAGCTCGTGCCAGCAAAGCTAATTGTAGGGTGCATTGAAGAACTGTCTTATCTGAAGGGCAATAAACCGCTCACAGAAGTGCTGGACTTGAGTGAGGATGAGGCTGAGTTGCCTAAAGCACCTTTGCTGATCCTGTTTGGCAATCTGATCCGTAACGCGTTTCAACATGCCCAAAAGGGTGAGATCAAAATTAGTTATCAAAATGGGGTCTTTGAGATTGAAAACCCCGTTTCAGCTGGCACCAAAGCGGATGCTACCTCTGTTTATGAGGAAAGCTTCGGCTTCGGTCTTTCACTTTGTGAGCGTATAGCACGACGGATGGGCTGGGATTTTACTCTTGAAGAACAACAGGATGCCATCATCACACGTCTGGTTTTGAGACCTACTGATACTGGTAGAGAGTAGTTTCAATTATTTGTATTTGTCATGAATAACTGAGATTCGTCATGATATTACAAGGGTATTTCTAGTTTGAATCTTCTATTTATGGCGGTTCAAAGAAAATATTCTTCAATTTTATTGATATCTGAAAATTTTACTATTTAATTTACGTAGAGACAGAAGGGGTATTTGTCCGATTCGGGTGGGGTGATGCAAAGCATACACGATGAAATGGTCCAGCGGCTTTATGCCAATATCGCTCTTGGTGAGGATATTGGGCAGGCTTTTGAGCCTATGGCATCGTCCTTTCGTGAGACCATGCTCTGTTACAAGATCGTCTCACTCAGCTCGCTTGAATATCATCACATGACTTTCCTCAATACAAAAGAGGACATGGAAGCAAAGATACTTGCTGCGGGCCAGAGCAATCCATTGCCCCGATTTGCTAAATTTGCTCCATTGAATGCCTTAATTCATACCGAGGATTTCATCAGCCAAGATGAAATTCGGGATACTGATTTCTTTGATCTGGTCTTCAGCGATTATGGAGTGTTTGATCGTGTTCGCGGCTTTATGATCCACCGTCAGGGGATGGATGCGGCCATGGTTTCTGTAGCGGTGCAATCTGATTTTGATGGTCCTGATGCAATGCAGCTTGAGAAAACTCTTGAAACTGTCAGACCTCATTTTCAAAATGCGTTTTCGGTTGCGTTGCATCTTGAGCAAAGACGCGGTTTGACTGACGCCTACTCCTTCTGGCTGGATCGTATTCCAAGTGCGGCGTTTATTTTGGATCAAGGGCATCACGTTGCTTTTGCTAACAAGCAGGCAGAGGTATTTTTCAGTTCCAGCCAGAGCTTCTTTATTGACCGTCGTGGAGAGATTTCCTCTCGCCATAATGAGCATCGAAAGTTGTTTGAGGATGCGATTTTACGGTGCCGGACTTCTGGTAAGCCTCTGGGGCCACTGGTCCTGAATGGTGAGGCGGCGCCCAATCCGTTCTTTGTTGTGATGCCTATCAATGTGCTTTCAGAGACGCCTGCTTATCTGGCGCCCTTTGTACGCGGGCCGCAGCCACTCCTTTGCATGATAATGGATCCGGGTGACCAGCCCTTGGCGGAGTTGGACAACCTTCAACGTTATTTTGGGGTTTCCAAACGTGAGGCTGAGTTGCTCCAGTATCTGGTTCGTGGGGCATCTGTGGGAGAGACTTCTCACGCTCTGGAGATCAGCTACAACACTGCACGCAATCATATGGCGCGAATTGCCGACAAGGTTTCTGTAAATTCTCAAAGTGAGTTGGTTCGACTTGCAAGTGACCTGGCTGCGAGGGTGCCGCGACAGAACGTGAGATGACAGTTCCTGAGGATTTGAATGGTGTTCAGATGTAGTGTTTCCTGAACTGTGTCTTGTTGTTGACTTGTCTATGCGGGAGACAGCTGACAAAATGCATATCAGCTACAATACTGCGCGCAATCATATGGCACGAATAACGGAAAAGGCTGGCTTTGGGTCTCAAAGTGAGCTTGTTCGCATTGCCAGTGATTTTGCTGCGCGAGTTCCATCCTCATTGTCTAAGCAATAAAGGTTCTTGCATTGCATAAACGTATTTATGTCTTCGGAGCTTCATGCGCAGGTTCGACCACGCTTGGCCATCGACTTGCTCATGCTCTTCCAGTTCCTCATGTGGATTCTGATGATTACTTTTGGGAGCAAACAGAACCACCCTTCGCAGTAAAACAGCCTCAAGAAGAGCGGGTTGCGCTCATGAAACCAGCGATGGGCGAAGGTGGTTGGGTTTTGAGTGGAGCTTGTGAGGGCTGGGCGAAAGAGCTTGTCTCTCAAAGCACGCTTGTTGTTTTCATCAGTGTACCGCAAGACGAGCGCTTGCAGCGATTGAAAAAACGAGAAATGGAACGTTTTGGGGATCGTATTCTTGAAGGTGGCGACATGTTTGAGACGCACGAGGCTTTCTTTCAGTGGGCATCGCAGTATGAGCAACCCGACTTTTCTGGCAGGAGCCGGCATAGGCATGAAGCCTGGCTGAAAGAATGCAAAATGCCTGTATTGCGTCTTGATGGAAGATTAGAGCGTGATGATCTGGTTGCAAAAGTACTGCAAACATCTGCATGAGCATTGCATAATCAATAGTTTATGGGCTTTTGTAGATAAAAATAGATTTTATATTCTAAAATGTCACCGCGATTATTTGAGTGAATGTAGATTTACGTAAAGGATAGGTGTGAAATTAAAGAGTAGATCTACTTGTGTGTTCAATATGAATATTACATGTGTTTGATTGTGCTTTGTCGATTCTCTAGTTTATATAATTTTGATTTAAATTTTTGGAGAATTGCGATGAAATACATTTGTGTCTTCCTGTTTGTGGTGTTCTCATTCAGCGCAAATGCTGAGTTGATCAGGTCTCAGGTTGCGGCAAACCGTACTGCAAAACTTAACGTTTATAGCTATTACGTTCCTGAAACATGCAGCTCTGCGACCTTACCAAAAGTCTCTTTTGTTAAGAAACCGGAGCATGGTGTCGTTCGTTTTGTGCAGTCCCGATCTGCACTGCCAAAGACAGCTGGTAAATGTGCGGGTAAACAAACGAACGATCTGATCCTGTACTATTCGCCGGATAAAGACTTTCGGGGCACAGATAAGGTCGTGACCAAATTTCGGATGTATTCGGCAGGACGTGTCATATCTGGTGGGAACACATATGAGATCGAAATTAAGTAGCAGTCCGTCTTACTGTCGCATGAGCAACCGTTCGGTTCATCATTACGGAGCGGTTTTTTATGGGTTCAAGCTGTCGTTATGACTGCGTACGCGGATGAATTTCATTGAGGCTGATTTGTCTGTCGGAGTGGTTTAGATAGCTGGCAGTATATCCTCATATTCTGGGTGTTTTGAGTGAAAAACTCAATTGTGATCATCTTGATGGCAATTATATTGTCGTCTGGCTGCGTGTTTTCTTTCAAGTCGTAGTGATGAAGGTGCTTAATGTTGACATGAGCTCAGCAATGCCTAAGAGTTAATTGATGAATTTTCGTAGTGGTTTGGTCGGGGAGGACTGAGCCGCTGCAAGAACTAATAAGCCGGGACATAATAGTATCGTCAAACTAGCCGGCCGGGGGAGAGTAATATGCGTCTGTTTTCCTACAAAAACAGAAAGGTTCATCTTGGACCATATCCTTCTGAACGATTGAAGCGGACGCATGAGGTGGTTGATCTGAGGCTTGTGCCCGAGGTGATGCCAACGGTTTTCTCACAGGCCGATAATCCAGAGATCCTGAGCAACTCGATGGCATCCTTCAGCGCGATCATGGATGCGATCCGCGATGGGGCACACAACGCCAAGCCCTCAGAGATCCCGGATGATCCGCAGGAGAGGGCTAATCACCTCAAAGCTGCTGGTTATTTCTTCGATGCCACTATGATGGGTACGTGTGATCTGGTTCCTGATCATTTTCTTGAACGATCGCTGCGTAATCCTGATCTGGATAAGCTCGCAAAAGATCTTCAGACCTTTCAGCCCAAGACTCTGGCAGCTGGCATTGACGTGACCATGGCTGATGTCCGCGACAGCGCCGCATCCACCCCCGGACCTGTGACACATCATGGCTCTGCGCTGGTGGTGCTAATGGAGCATCCGCGTGAGCCGAGAGCTGATGAGCCAGGTGGTGATTGGATTGTGGGTACCTGTGAGCACCGTTCTGCTATCCGCGCGGCTGAAGTGGCTGTGGTTCTGGCCAACTACCTGCGCTTGTTGGGTGTCGAGGCGCGTGCGCATACCACGAGCAGTGCTGATGTGGACCTGAACCGGTTGGCGGTTTCTGCCGGATTGGTGGAGGTGCTTGAGAAAGACGGTGAAACAGTCGTTTCCAATCCATATGTTGGCCGCGAGTTTACACTGGCGGCTGTGACGACCACGCTTGAACTGACACCTGATCAGCCGCTTGCACCACGGAAACTGGCGGATATCTGGAGTTCTCACGGCCCTGCATGGCAGCTGGGCATAGGGACATTCAAGAATGCCTTTAATCGCAAACCGTTTGAGAGCCGCGATTACCACATGGGGGCGTTCCCGTTTGAGAAGATCAAGCGGGTTGACGAGACAACGACCTTTATTGATGAGCCGCGCGTGCCGCGTGTCCCTAAACGGACGGATATGTTTGCGCGTGCTCTTTTCGGCGATATGGGTAAGCCCCTTCAGGAAGCTGCTAAAAATGGGGGGTATCTCGCCAAAAACCCGATGGGGTACTGCGCCCGCCGTGCGCTTGCCGCGCTGATCTTGCTGCAAGATGGTGAGACCGCCTCTGAAGTTTCGCCGAGTGCGGTAGACCCGGATAAAAACGCGGCCAACGTAAAGTCGGCACTCTATTTCCTTGGTGCTGATGCTGTTGGCCTATCCCGCTGCCCAGATCACGCCTACTATTCTCATGATGCGCGCGGTGAGCCAATTACGCCTTACCATAAAAATGCGATCTCCATTCTGGTGGATCAAGGGCATGAGACGATGGAGGGCGCAAGCGGAGATGATTGGATCTCCGGCGCACAGTCGATGCGAGCGTATCTGCGAACCTCCATTATTGGCGGTATCGTTGCCGAACAAATCCGCCGCCTAGGGTATCCGGCCCGCTGTCACTCTGTCGTTGATGGTGAAGTTCTTCAGCCACCGCTGTTACTGCTTTCTGGTCTTGGGGAAGTGAGCCGTATTGGCGAGGTTATTCTGAACCCTTACCTTGGCCCGCGCTTAAAATCTGGCGTGGTGACGACGGATATGCCGTTCACCTGCGACAAGCCAATCGATTTTGGCCTGCAACGCTTTTGCGAAAGTTGCAATAAATGTGCGCGTGAGTGTCCATCTGGGGCGATCACAGCTGGGCCGAAACGTATGTTCAATGGCTACGAGATCTGGAAGTCAGACTCTGAGAAGTGCGCGCGTTATCGTGTGTCCCAGCCAGCGGGATCCTTGTGTGGTCGCTGCATGAAAACATGTCCGTGGAATCTTGAAGGATTGTTCAGCGAAGCTCCGTTCCGCTGGACAGCAATGAAGCTGCCATCTTCTGCCAAAGTTCTTGCCAAGCTGGATGACAAGCTTGGCAATGGATCCATAAACCCTGTCAAAAAGTGGTGGTGGGATCTGGTTGCGAGCGGTGATGGTAATTATGTGATTGCTGAAGAGACCAATGCGCGCGAATTGCAGCTCGACCTTGATCTTAAATATGAAGATCAGACGCTGGCGGTGTATCCAGCCAATCTTGCGCCGCATCCATGGCCATTTCCGTTCATGATGGACCGGGAAGCAGGGATCAAGGCCTATCAGGATATGATTTCAGCTGAGGAATACAAAGCCCGCCTTGCTGTTGGGTCGAATGACCTGGCTCCTGTTTATGAGGTCAGTGCGAGTTCGTCTCCGGTCTTAGCAGTTCGCCTGTCTAAGGTGGATGTGGAAGCGGAAGGTGTATCGCGCTACGAGTTCATGTTGGATGATGGCTCGCCGTTGCCTGTGTTTGAAGCTGGAGCGCATATCGATGTTGTTGTGGCTCCTGAGTTTTTGCGCCAGTACTCACTGGCGGGCGATCCGGCAGACAGCAGTAAATATGTGATTGGTGTTTTGGAAGAGAAAGAGGGGCGCGGCGGTTCAGCGCTCATGCACCGGATCTTCGATGAAGGACGCCGGGTTTTCATTTCCAAACCGATCAATCATTTTCCGTTGCATGAAGATGCAAAGAAAACCCTACTCTTTGGCGGTGGAATTGGTGTGACACCAATGATTGCAATGGCGCATCGTTTGCATGTGCTTGGGAAGCCTTTTGAGTTGCACTACTGTTTCCGTCATCGCCACAAGGCTGGGTTCATCGATGAAATTCAGCGAGCACCTTGGGCGGATAAGGCTTTCATTCATTGTTCCAGTGAAGGAACACGGGCAGATTTGAGCACAATTCTGGCTGACTTTGAAGACGGGTATCATGTTTACACGTGTGGTCCGGATGTCTTCATGGATGGAGTGCTGGAGACTGCTGCTGCTCAAGGCTGGTCTGAGGAGAGCTTGCATAAAGAGTATTTCTCGGTTCCGGATCAGGGTGATTATGTCAACACAAGCTTCTTTGTGAAACTGGCGTCAACGGGTGAGCGTATTGAGATCCCGGAGGACAAGAGCGCAGCTGATGTCCTGAACGAGAAGGGAATTTCAGTGCCAACCAAATGCTCGGATGGCATTTGCGGGGTCTGCACGGCCAAATATCAAGGTGCCGAAGTGGAGCATCGTGACTTTGTGCTGAGTGGGAAAGAAAAAGAAGACACTCTGGTTCTGTGCTGTTCCCGAGCGAAGAATGAGGGCGCCGAGCTTCGACTTGAGCTCTAGACGAATTTTTCATGATGTGGTTTTGACGTTTTGAGGCGGGAGCTGTTGTTTCCGCCTCTTATAACTTTCTAGTGCTCTCCTGTAGCTAAGTTAGAATGCGCGCTGTTTGTCGAGATTCCTGAATTGCGAGAGCATATATTCATCCAGATCGGTGGATTACGCCCGTATTGCTGTTGGGCCGTAATGCTCAACCGAACTTAGAGCAACTTTAAGGGCTGAAAATTCCAGAGGTTGATTGGGCTGCTGGGTTCTCCCATTGGCCAATTTCCTCAAGTATAACGGTGTTATATTTTTATTGAGTCGTTATGGGGGAACTATGACTAAGGTACTTTATGAAAAAGATGGCCGTATCGCACGCATCACACTGAACAGGCCTGAGGTGATGAATGCTATTGATATGGATATTCCGCAAGAGCTGGCGGCTTGTGTGGCACGGGCGAACTCAGATGACGGTGTTCATGTCATTGTGCTTGGCGGTAATGGGCCTGCGTTTTGTGCGGGATATGACCTGACGGCTTATGCTGAAACGGAGGGAAGTAATCCGGGTGTTCAGGAAATGCCTTGGGATCCTATGAAGGATTATGCCTTCATGAAACAAAACACAGATCTATTCATGTCGTTGTGGCGCAGTTATCGGCCTGTCATTGCAAAAGTGCATGGCCACGCCGTTGCAGGTGGTTCCGACATTGCACTGTGTTCTGACATGATTGTTATGGCAGAGGATGCGCATATTGGTTACATGCCGGTCCGAGTGTGGGGATGTCCTACAACTGCAATGTGGGTTTATCGGCTTGGCCCGGAACGTGCAAAACGCATGCTGTTGACTGGCGACAAAATTGATGGTCGAGAGGCAGAGCGAATTGGTCTGATCCATAAAGCTGTGCCCTTAGATCAAATTGATGAGGAAGTTGAAATGCTTGCTGAGCGGATGGCTGGTATTCCGGTGAACCAGCTGATGATGCAAAAACTCATGATCAACCAAGCGATTGAGTCCATGGGGCTTTACCAGACGCAAATGATAGCGACGCTCTTTGATGGTATTACGCGCCATAGCCCTGAAGGCATGAATTTTAAACAGCGGGCGGAAGACGTGTCTTGGAAACAGGCTGTTCGCGAGCGTGATCAGGGCACATTTGATTGGACCGCTAATCGCCCGATTAATGCGCCTCTTTAATGTGAGAAACGATGCCTGATTTACATGATCAAGAAAGCACCAAGGTTGATGCCCGCCAAATGCGGGCAGACCATCTGAGAGGGACACGCCGGTCGCTCATTGTGAATGCTGCACGTGATGTTTTCACAAAAGAAGGTCTCGACGGGGCTTCGATGCGCTCCATTGCCCGAACTGCCGGATGTACAACCGGTGCAATCTACCCTTATTTTCATGGCAAAGAAGAGCTTTACTGTGCTGTTTTACAAGAAGCACTAGAGCAGCTGCATTTCAATGTCACTGAGGCCATTAAAACCTGCTTATCTATAGAAGAGAAGGCTCAGGCTGGTGTACTTGCATTCTTTGATTTCTATAATGAACGCCCGGATGATCTTGCTTTGGGTTTGTATGTGTTCAGTGGATTGAAGCGGGTTGGATTGGGGCGTGAGCTTGATGGTGTTCTTAACGTGCAAGTTAGTAGGGTGATTGCATTGATTGAGGGGTGCGCTCGTGCTGGAGGTCGGTCTCCGGAATGGCCGGCTGGTGCGATTGCGCATTGCATGGGGTTGTTGGTGATGGGACATACAGGTCGGTTGTCTCACTGGGACTATGACGGGCGCTACCTGTTGGAGCAGTTTTTACGTCGGTGATTGGCCTTTGCCTCCTTTCTAGGTGTAAGCCGGATGGTGCATTCTAGCTTGGTGAAGTATAAGTTAGCCAGTAGCAGGGAACGATCTACTCAATAAGTTCATTATTCGATTATCAAAGAACTCGGGTTTTACCGATAGTCGGGTTGTCTGGTGTTGGCTTTGATAGTGTAGCTTGTTTTGATCTTGGTCTATTCCTGTAATGTTCTCCTTGAGTCTTTGTTGGTGGTGATTGGGTTGCCGAGATTGGGTTGATATTTGGAATTGGTTTGATTTGAAGGCTTGAAGTAGTTTGAGTTTGGCCGTTTGCTTCGGGTGCTAATGTCGTTTGTGCTTGTCGCATGTTGGACAGGAGTATTTGCGGTGAAGTGCTAGGCTTATGTGAATGCGCTTTTGTCGTGGTGCGTGCAGTATCGGGCTAAAACGGAACCTTCTTGTTGTGATGGGTGCGGTGCCGGGTTGAATTGAGCGTTCTCTTGGACCTGGGGGTGCTGAGTTAAATGAGCTGTAGTGCTTTTGCTGACTTGATTTAAAGTGCTGGCTTTGTGGTTTGTCCGATGCCGATGCCGATGCCGATGCCGATGCCGATGCCGATGCCGATGCCGATGCCGATGTTGTCGTGCTGAGTACGGGGATATGTTTTTCTGGAGCGGGAATAGATGTTGGCAGATGGGGAATAAGTCTGCTGCTGAATCTTGCTCTTAGTTGTTTTTTGGACTGACTTGGTGCGAGGTCTTTTGTGGCCTTACTCTGCTGTTTGACCTGCTGGTTTTACATAGCAATGTAACATTGCAGGTTTGAACGCAAAAAAACGCAAAGCCTCTCAAATCTGGCGTTGTGGTGTTTTTTGGCTGCTGAAGGTGTTTTTTTGTTGTTGCGCTTTGTGTGTTGGTTTGGCTTTTGGGCTCACGGCTCACGGCTCACGGCTCACGGCTCACGGCTCACGGCTCACGGCTCACGGCTGTAACACTGACCGGTCAACTATCGCGCACTTTATATGCATCTGGTCTTTCTCTAGTGTCTGTCCTTTAAGAGTTGCCTCTGATTGGTGACGCTGATCTCTTTGGCTCCAACCTTGG
>NZ_LMCH01000010.1:0-97738 GCF_001623095.1 Pseudovibrio sp. Ad5
CACTCTCGCCATACGTCCCTCAGACAAACCTGAGATCTTCAACGTATGTTTTGCAGCAAACACAGTCGCAAAAATCGACTTAACATCATAACATGACCGTCACCCATGTCCCCGAACAAACGTCAACTATCTCTCCGGGACAAACATCTACGCCCGGGATGATAGCGTGGAGGAGCTGCCAATGGCTTATCTGCGCAGCTCCAAGTCGCTTACGTCTTTTGATCGAAGAACTGGAACGTCATGCACCGGCCTGTATAGAACGTGTTGCCGGTTTCTGCATCGAATGCTGGTCTGTAAGGTCGCCCATGCGGGTAGGTTTGGATCTTGCTATCTGCTGCATGGATTACACCAGTCGTATATCCTTTGTCCTTACAAGCTTTGTCGATTGCAAATCTGGCGGCTTTCTCAAGCGTTCCAGCATTGTCTGGACCGCCTTTTATTGCCAACCCAATTTTTTCGTCTTTGACTGATGTGTAACGCACGCGCAAACCATTGTGCTTTACTGAATGGCGCAGTTTGTGCTGCTTTACACCCTCAATCGGATCATACAATTGTGAAATGGGTATTCCCGGTTGTGGTCCCAAAATTGCGTCTCTGAATGAAGATTTAACATTTTGCTTGGCAGTCTCACTGCATCCAACCAGGAGAAGGCTGCATGTGATCAGTGCGGTAATTTTTTGCATGTTTCTGTTTCTTTCACGATTGTCTCAAAGAGCAATGTAGAGAAAGCTTCGTGTGTAAAAATGGATTGTGTGATTGGATCAAAAACACAAGTAACTTGGCTCGTGTGGGTATAGGTCCCGGCTCGAGGGCCGGGATGACACCGTGGGGCGCAGTTGAAGGTTTAACCGTACCGCTCTGGTTCCAGCGTCGCTGCGTTTGCGTGAGATGGCAGCGTGCCCTAAAGCAGTTCGCATTTAAGTTGAAATACCTGGACTGCTTTAGCTCTGCTTTTGCGTATCTTTACCCGAAAACCGGATGCCACTTTTCGGCGATACGCCGCATATACCCCCTTGCTCAGCCCGAAATGGGTGCCCTGCTGGTCTGCGGAGCTGTCATCCTTCTGCAGGCCAGTGCTTTGTTATGGGGGGCTACTTGTGGGTGGGGATGAAGTCGAAGAGGTCCCAGCCGTCGGTGGTGGCGGTGATGAACTTCATGTCGGCGCCTTCCAGCACCGCGCAGGTGAGGCGGCCTGAGGCGTAGGCTTCGGTGTCTACGTCGAGCCGGTTGGAGCGGCGGTCGATGTGTTCGACCGGGGTGTGGCCGTGGACGACGAAGACGCCGAAGTCCTCCTGAGAGCCGAGGAAAGGGCCGCGGATCCACATCAGCTCCTCAGCGCGTTGGTCTTCCAGTGGAACGCCAGGGCGAATGCCTGCGTGGACGAACAAGTAGTCTCCGCATTGGTAATGGAGCGGCAGAGATTCGAAGAAGGTTTCGTGTAGCTTGGAGAGGTTTTCCTTGAAGATAGTCTGCACGCTTTCCGCACCTGCTGAGCCCATGAGATCGTGAATGGAAAGGCCGTAGGAGAGCAGGGTTTCTGTGCCGCCCAGATCCTCCCAATGGTAGAGCGTGCCTGCGTCTTGCAGAAACTCCAGAAGCGAGGCTTCGTGATTGCCTTTCAGACAGACCTGGCGCGGGGTGCGGTGGTGGTGATCGACAAGGAAATCGATAACGCCCTGACTGTCCGGGCCGCGGTCGATGTAATCGCCAAGAAAGATGGAGACCGGGTCCGTGATCGGGCGGTTTTTCAGGTCGCTCTCAATGGCTTTGCCCATGACTTCCAGCAGGTCGAGCCTGCCGTGAATGTCTCCCGTCGCATAAACGCGTGTCCCTTCCGGAAGAGTTGGATGGGTGTTTTGCATGGTCGTCCCGTTCCAAATGCTTGTCTGTGTCGCGGTCACTGGTGGTCCAATCTACTTTAAGAAAACGAATGAGGAGCAAACCCACAGCCTCAATTTGTTGGCTTTGAGGCTGTGGGAAGTGGGCAAGTTGATGGGTGTTGAAAATTGGTTCAATAAGAATAGTTCGATATCGCACTTGTTTTGTGTGCGGTGTTATGTGTATAGTTCGATATCGCACTAAATGGAGTTGAACGATGAACCTTTCCAGACGCAAGATGATTGGCCTTATGGGTGGTGGTGTGGTTGTGGCAGCGACTGCCTCGGCTGGTGCATTTCTGGCGACCCGTCGTCCAACGCGGGCGCTGGCTCCCTGGGAGACTGCGGGCGCTTACACTGAGCCGCGGATGAAGGCGCTGTCCTACGCCTTGCTTGCGCCCAACCCTCATAACCGTCAGCCGTGGGTGGCTGAGCTGCGCGGAAGTAACATGCTGGCCATTTACCGTGACAAGAGATTGAACCTGCCAGAGACTGATCCGTTTGACCGCCAGTTGACCGTTGGCATGGGGTGTTTTCTTGAATTGTTGCGCATGGCTGCGGCGGAAGATGGGTACGATTTGCAGATGGAGCTGTTTCCACTGGGAGAAGATGGGCCCGTTGCAACGGCTTACTTTGCGAAGGGGGGCACGCCTGATCCGCTGTTTGCGCATGTTTTTGAGCGTCATACCAACCGTAACGCTTATAAGGATATGTCTGTTTCAGCAGAAGCGCAGGCGGTTTTGGCTGACTATGCCACGATCAAAAGCAGCAAGGCTGAGGTTGCGGCCCTGCGGAAGCTGACGTGGGAGGCGATGGATGTTGAGCTGACAACGCAACATGTGATGATGGAAAGCGTTGATCTGATGCGGTTTGGTAAAGCCGAGATTGAAGCGAACCCGGATGGCATTGCGCTGAGTGGTCCGTTTTTGGAGAGCCTGATGCTGGCTGGGATGTTAAGCCGCGAAGATCAGGCAGATCAGACCAGCTCAAGCTTTCAGCAGGGACGGGATATGATCCGGGAGGCGATGAACGCGACACAGGCGTATGCGGTGGTCACCAGTCCGGACAATTCGCGGGTCGATCAGATTAAAGCAGGGTATGACTGGATCAGGTTGCAACTGGCAGCTACTGGATTGGGCCTTTCCATGCAGCCGGTTAGTCAGGCGCTGCAGGAGTTTTCTGAAATGGCAGAGCATTATTCTGCGGTGCACGAAATGCTGGCCGGTCCGGGTGAGACTGTTCAAATGCTTGCACGATTGGGGTATGGTCCCAAAATTGATCCCAGCCCGCGCTGGCCTTTGGAAACACGAGTACCGAATGTCTGACGATATCCCCTCCCAAGATCTGACGCCCTACTTTTCTATGTTTGTTGAGGTGGGGATTATAAACCAGATCGGCTCTGCGTTTTTAGAAGCGCGGCTGCCAAAGGGCCTTCTGGTTTCGCATTTCGGGGTGACCAGCCATTTGAGCCGTGGATTTGATGGGGCCACTCCGCTGGAATTGGCCCGGTCGTTTCAGGTTGCGAAAACAACCATGACGCATACGCTGAGCGGTTTGGAAAAGCATGGCTTCGTGGAACTGCGCCCTAACCCAGATGACGGGCGCTCCAAGCGGGTGTGGCTGACACCAGAGGGGCGGCAGTTTCGTGATGATGCTGTGCAGCAGCTGGAGCCGCTGTTTCAAAAGCTGGCCGAGCGGTTTCCACCTGAGCAGGTCTCTGCCTTCTTGCCGGGCATAAGTGAATTTCGTGCGGTGATTGACCAGCTGCGGGAAGAGGAGAAGTAGCAGCAGGTGTTGCTGCTCTTCGTGCCTTAGAGCGTGTTGCGTTTATATGTAGTCACGCACCAAGCTCTAACTCTTTATTTTTTGCGTATTCTTATCCTAAAACCGGAGTTGCTTTTCAGGAATGCATTCTAAGATGTTGCTCCTGTTACCAGCAGCAGGCTGAGGCAAAGCCCGGTGAGGTATAGGCCCAGCCCAAATGAAAGATGGGCGATAAGACTTCTTATTCTTGCGATTGTCGGGGTTGGTGTTTTGGAGGCGGCAACTCCAAAACCGAATGCTGGCTGCATGAAGAAGAAGGGGAACCCCACTGAAAGCAGACCGATTAGGAACGGCATCAGGATGGTTGGATTTTGCAGCCAGTTTGGTCCGGTCAGAGCAAGCAAAACGAGCGCAAATACAGCACCGATGACGTAATGAGCGATCCAACCGATGGAGCGTTCAAACGGCTGTGGAGGGCTCTGTATGATGTTCTGATGCTGGAAACGCCCGCGCAACATGCTTAGCATCCAACGGCCAACCAGTCGGTAATCCAGAGCTGGAATAGCGAAAAACCGAAGTCGCACCCAGGCGACCAGATCCATGAAAATTGTTGCGCCAATGCCAAGCAGGGCAGCATTGATCAAAAGACTTGTTGTGTGCACGGTTTTGCCTTTCCTGATAGGTAGTTGGCGGCACCGTGCCACTTCAAGTCGACTTGAGGTCAAGAGAATTCTCTAGATTTTGATGGATAATATTTCTCAGGTTAACAGTGCTATTAAGCCTGCCTTTTGGGTGTTCAGGAGGGTGAGAAGCTGGGTCTCATCCCGCGCGTGATCGCGAATTCCAAGTGAGGAAAGTACCAGATATTCTGCGAGTTGCTCAGCGCTGTGTCCCTGAAAGCTATAGTGCGCCAGCATTTCGACACAGGCGGTGATGTTGGTCGCTTGTGCTTCCAGTGTGGCCGCTTTGCCTTCTGCATTGAACCCACCGATCATGTCTCTTGCATCAGGAGATGCGGTGATGACCTTGAAGGATGGGATGATGGAGTGCTTGTAGTAGGCACTTAGCTTGTCTTCCAGAGTTTCCAGAGCGGACCATTCTTTTTGCACGGCTGCCAGAGACTGGTTAGAAAAGTGCCTGATGGAGGCGCACAGGATCTCGTTTTTGTTCTTGTAGTTTGAATAGACTGTCTGGCGCGCAACGCCTGCCTC
This sequence comes from Pseudovibrio sp. Ad5, assembly GCF_001623095.1. NCBI lineage: Bacteria > Pseudomonadati > Pseudomonadota > Alphaproteobacteria > Hyphomicrobiales > Stappiaceae > Pseudovibrio > Pseudovibrio sp. Ad5. The sequence continues at coordinate 4,853 of NZ_LMCH01000010.1, forward strand.
TGACGCGATGTCGTGCATGCGGGTGCGGTTTACGCCAAAGCGCATGAAGGCCCGCACGGCGGCTTCCAGAATCTTCTCTCGCAAATTTTCCATGGATGCATCTTGACAAAAAATGTCATTTTGTCAAGAATTACAAAAATACGAAAAATGTCATTTTGTAATTTGCAGAAGAACGCTTCCTACATGGACATGCAAAGCTTTGGAGCTGAAGAGGACATCGAGAATGGAAAGACGCGCCGTATCGCAGGCACTAGCTGCAAGCATCGTGACTGGCTTGGTGCCAGGGCATGTTTTTGCAGCCGCACAGAAATTGGAACAGAAGGATAGAGCTATGATTATTGTCACTGTTGAAGTTGAGTTTGAAGACAACCAGATTCAGCAAAAACTTGCTGCTGTTCAGCAGATGGATGCGGCAACTGCTGAAGAGGCTGGATGTATTTCCTACAAGTCTTCTCTGGATGCGACCAATCCGAACATCCTGAGAATCTATGAAATGTGGGAGAGTATGGATGCTCTTATTCCGCACTTCCAAACGCCACATATGGCGGCGTTTCAGGCAGAACTTAGCTCGTTAAAATCAAAAGGCATGACGGCAAAAGTCTTTGAGGTCAGCAAAGAACTGCCGTTTCCAAACTAACTGGCAGGCCATCTGGATCAGCTTGCAGGCAGGATTGAGGTTTAAGCTGGTCCAGAGCTTTCGAGTTTAGGTTATTTTATTTCAATGATTCCAATTTTAGGGAAATAAAATATCAATTTTGTCGTTTGGTTGTGCTCTTCGATACACTTGGTGCTTAGGTGCTTCTTTACGCTTGTTCTGTTCGCTTTTGCTTCATGCAGTTGTTTGGGAGAGCATTTTGGAGCGATGTCAGGAAACGGAATTGCAAGACCTATTTGATGGTTTGGCGGCGGGGCTCCAATTGCCTGCTCTGGCGCCGAATACTGCGGGGCAAGTTGCCCTTCACTCTGAGGAGCATCATCTTACGACATTGATTTCGGCGCGGTTTCAGGAACGGCGCTATGAGGTGCAGCTGGAAGCTGATGTCTTTCCAGAAAATGATCTGGAGATGCCTCAACTGATAACTCTGTTGGCTCGTGTGGGCCAACTAACGTCCTGTGGCCTGATACTCGATGCTCAGCAGCGATACGCTGTGCGGCAACACCTCCTTTTGCAAATGACTGACCCGGTTGAACACCTGATGGAGGCTTTGAAGAGCTTTATTGGTGAGGCATTGCAGCTGCGCCATTCGCTGATCAACGCCGGAGACGCAGAAAGCCAGTGGTCCTCAGAGCATATTTTGGTCTGAGTGGTTTGGGAGGGACGCCACGATGAGGAATACCGGAATATCAACGCAGTTCAGCACGGCCAGTTCAAATGTTAGTCAGGCTTCCGAGCAAACAGGGGTTAGGCCGGAAAGGGTGCAGTCCAATACTCAGTTTGCGCGGATGCCTTACCGGCTTTGTGCAGTGCCTGTTGCTGGTGGGCATGAGCGGCGGGCACCTCAACAGCAGAGCAGGGTTTCTCTGGTAAGTTTTCAGCCCCGGCGTGTTCCTGCTTCTGGCGTGTCCGGGCAAAATGCACGGTCAGAAGCAGGGCAAGGTGTCTCCTCCATGGAGCGAGCGCTGCTGGATGCTCGCCTTAAACTTCAGCCTGTTCAGCGTGATTATCTGGGTCAGACGGCCCGGTTTGGTGACAAGGTTGCTGGGGTTGGGGCTGAGAACCGGATGCTTCAGGAGCTGCAGGCCTTTGCAAAAGACCCAAGCTTGTTGACGAAAGAACGGGCTGCAGAGCTGCATAAGCAGTTAGGGGCTGTGTCGTTCTCTGACCCTGAACAGGCAGAGACAAAACAAACACTGGTCGATCACTTCAAAAGGGTTGCACGAGGCGCGACGCCTAACCGGCAGACTGTGCGGGTTCTGCGTCCAGTTGTTGAAGATTTGCAGCGCCACATTGAGGACAGACAACCCGCGCTTGATCGGGCGCTGGGTGGTGGCAGGGCGCAGTCGCAGCTGCGTGCCAGCCAGAGCGAATGGAATGAAGTCCGGACCAAGCAGCTTTCTGAGATTGCGGGTGGGCAGGACAAGGACGCCGGGTACCATCCCTCCCGTGTGACTGCACGGGGCGCCGTTGTTGAGGGCGTACAGACAGAGGGGCTCGTTAGGAATGTTCTGGGCAAGTTTCCTCACAATGTCACGCCGCTGATCAACGGTGCTGTGAATGGCCGAGCAGAGATTTTTCGTGGTGAAATCCCGATTACGGACGGCGTTGCCTATGGCCGCTTTGGGTTTACCAGCTTCTATTATGCTTTGGGGGCGATCCAGAGTCTGATCTCTGCACGCTCTGCTTACACCAGCATGAAGGCCGCAGATGCAGCGCTGGATACTTTTCACTCTGAAGGGTCCCAGTTTATTGAGGCGCAAAAGGACATTGCTGAAGTGGCTGCGTTGTCCCGCATGGTCAAGGATGTGCAGAAGAGTGGTGGTTCTCCTCTGACATTGTTGGATACGTTGGCTCAGGCGGTCAAAGCCGGCAAGGTTTCTCAGAGGGGGCTTGGTGTTGCTCTGCGCGGGATGTTTCCTGAGTTCTCGCCGCGTGCGACTGCTGCTTTGGAGGCTTACGTTAACGCTGAGAAGGGAACTGCTGGAGAGACTGAGTGTCTGACCGCTTTGCGTAATGAAGTGGCGCTGCATTACGGTGAGAGTTCCACCAGTGACAGCGCGCATTTGAAAGGCGGTCTAGATCATCTTGAGGGCGCGCTTAAGATGAAGATGCGAGAGGCTGATCGGGCCCACAAAGCGTTGACCGGGCTTGTTGCCAATTACGGCAAGAATGCTGAGTTGGCGAAGGCCATGCGGGATGACTACCACAAACAGATGCATGTGAATATTTTCTCTGCTGAAGTGTGGGGACTTGCCATGGTTGCAGATGGCATGGCGATAGCGGAAAGAGCGCTTTCCTCTAATGTTGAGGGGATTTCTCTAGTCACGACCGGGTTAGGCTATGCCGCTGGCACTGTTGGAGCGGGCGTTGGTGTGCTTGCGGTTGGCCTGTCGGCTTATGATGCCAGTGTCACGGCTATTCGTGCTTTCAAGCATCATCAGACCGGGAAGAAAGCGCAGGCTCTGCATCGCTTGTTCTCTGAGCGGCAAGAGGCGCCGGTTTCCGGTCTGGACAGTTCGCGGAAGGTTTCTCAGCCGCGGGACGCGGAGTTGGCGATGATTACGAAGACCATTGCGAACAACCAGTCCAAGGCGCGAAACACCAAGATTGGTAAGGCTGTTTTGTCTGCAGTTGACGGGCTTGGGTTTGCTGCGCTGACTGTAGGTGGCGTTGCGGGTGTTGTTGCGACTGCCACTGGCGGCGTTGCTGCTGCTGGCGTTGCTGCTGCGGCTGGACCGGTTGGGGCTGCAATTGGCGGGGCGTTTGTTTTGGGCTCAGTGGCCTTTGTAGCCACACGGTTGATCAGGTGGGGTGTGCATCACTATCAAAGCAAGCAGCTTCAGAAGGTGATTGCGGGTGATCAGCAAGCCATGCAGAAATATGCAAGGAAGCACAATATTACGACTGGGCAGGGGGGCTCTGCGCGGCGAAGTACCGTTGTTGCGGAGATCAAGAGACATGCCATTGATACGCTGACCAAGCACAGCACAAAGTTTGCTCTGCACCGGTTCCATCAGCGGCTCATGCAGGAGATTTCGCATGTGGACAGAGCACATTGGGATCAATCACCTGCGATTGCAGTGATGAAGTGCTTCTTCGATGAGCCTGCACAAATTCAAGCTATCGCAAGCCTGAGCGAAGATGCCGCTGTGAAGGTGCTCGCGAAGAAGTTTCAGGTGCGGACGTAGGTGAGTTGTTGTCGTTTGATTGAAGCCAATCAAACGGAACGCGCTCCAGAGGACAACAAAAAAGGCAGCTTGCCGGAGTGATCCGAAGCAAGCTGCCTTTTGGAATTCTTAGGTTTGGGTGCTGTAAGCCTTATGCTTTAGCTTTTGCCAGCAGTTCACGCATCTGAAGGTGTGTGAATTCGTTGCCTGCGATGATGGAGCGGGTTTCGAACATATCGTCCTTACCGTTGGCATCGGACACGAAACCACCAGCTTCACGCACAAGCAGAACGCCTGCTGCCATGTCCCAAGGATGCAGACCGTTTTCCCAGAATGCATCGAGGCGACCAGAGGCAACCCATGCCAGATCCAGTGCAGCTGCACCAGCGCGGCGGATACCTGCAACTTCACCCATCACGTGGCGGATTTCCTTCAGCGCGCGGCCATGGTCGCCAACACCGATGAATGGAATGCCGGTGCCGATCAGGCAGTCGGTCATGTCTTTACGGGCTGCAACGCGGAGGCGGCGGTCATTACAGAATGCGCCAGCGCCTTTTTCTGCGGTGTAGAGCTCATCCATGATCGGGTTGTAGATCACGGCTGCTACGATCTGACCTGCACGTTCCAGAGCGATGGAAACACCAAAGATCGGAATACCATGAAGGAAGTTTGTTGTGCCGTCGAGCGGGTCAATGATCCAGCGGTGCTGACCATCTGTGCCTTCGATCTCGCCGGATTCTTCCATCAGCAAGCCGTAGGTTGGGCGTGCTTTTTGAAGGTCTTCACGAACGATTTTTTCTGCTTTGTGATCTGCCTGAGAGACAAAGTCACCTGGGCCCTTGCGGGATACTTGCAGATTTTCAATTTCGCCGAAGTCCCGTGCCAGAGAGCGACCAGCTTTTGTCGCAGCCTGAACCATTACGTTGAGAAGGGCCGTACGTGCCATTTTTTATTCACCGTTCCTGAATGGGTAATGAGGCAACCGTATGCTGCCTCATCTTTATTGCTTTTAGATTATTTCTCTGCGCGACGAACGTATTCAACGGAGTCGGTGTCTACAATGATCTTCTCACCGGAGGTGATGAATGGAGGCACCATACAACGTACGCCGTTTTCCAGAACTGCTGGTTTGTAAGAGGAAGACTGGGTCTGGCCTTTTACAACTGCGTCAGCTTCTACGATTTCCAGAGTGACGTGGGTTGGGAGAGAAATGCCGATTGGCTTTTCTTCGTGCAGTTCAACAGTCACGGTCATGCCATCCTGCAGGAATGCTGCGCGCTCACCAACGAATTCCTTCTGGAGTTCGAGCTGCTCATATGTTTCGTTATCCATGAAGACCAGCATGTCGCCTTCTTCATAGAGGAACTGGAAGTCTTTCTGCTCAAGGCGAACACGCTCAACGGATTCAGTTGCGCGGAAGCGTTCGTTCAGTTTGCGACCGTCGAGCAGGTTTTTCATTTCGACCTGAGCGAATGCGCCGCCTTTGCCTGGCTTGACGTGCTGAACTTTAACCGCAGCCCAAAGTGTGTCCTGGTGCATAAGCACGTGGCCCGGCTTAATTTCGTTGCCATTGAGTTTCATAGAACTACCAATCAGTTTGATAAGTTCAGAGTATGTCGCGTTCACTTGGATTGACGCGCCACATTCTTAACTTTTGTTTTCATGCGTATCCTGATCTGAGGTCCGGTTGGCCCTTGTCAGGGATATGCTTTAGCAAAGGCTGGCACGGATTGGCGCTGGGCCTAGGATCGCAGCCTGTCTGGAGGTCTGTGCAACATAATTTCGCGCGATTTTCAAGGAAAAAGAGCGGATGCTCACCGTGAACCTACATTCCGGTGCATATCCACAAGGTTAGTGCGGACAACCTTAGGGCTTTTTATCGCTTCTGCGCTTGGTAATCTGTTCAACAAAGACGACGCTGAGAACGAAAGTCGCCACCTTGCCCAGCCCAGCTATTGCGGTGGTAGCGCCAATATCAAGTAAGCCAGTTCTGACCATTTCTCCAAATGTCAGAAATGAAATTACACCAATTCCTAAGGCTAGCGCCAAGCGACTGATGAATATACTTATTTGCTTCATGGGTTTTCTTTTGCGATTAAAGTACCGGAGTATTTTAATTGCCTGACGTTGCGCGAAGCTGGGTGTTGGTAAGTTGATTATGGTGTGTGTTGGAGTCTACCTGTCCTTCTATACTTCGACTGGAGATAATTTTACATAAAAACTCATCGGTTTTTCATTAAGAGGATTGCGGTTAAGCGTTAGCGAGCTGGCTGGAGAACTGGAGAGGCGCCGATTTTTATTCCAATTTCTGCCGCTCGTTTGCTGGCTTGCTCTTGCTGTTCGAGAGAAAGAGAATTGGAAATAGCTTCCAACTCACTGTCCAAGATGCCTTGACGGCCTGCGTGGAACTGCCAGGCAGAGGCTTCAATCAGATCAACCGGTCGACCGCGGCCATTGGCGTAGATGCGGGCGAGGCGGTTCATGGCGATTGGGTTGCCTTTGGTTGCTGCACGCTCGAACCAGTCTGCGGCCTCGGTTTCATTCGGGACAAGACCTTCGCCTTTGAACAGCAGGGTTGCGTAGTAAATCTGCGCAGGGACCAGTCCGCGGCGGGCGGCTCGGCCCATCCAGAAGGCCGCGCGCAGTGGATCGCGGATTTCCTCCGGGCCATCCTTCAGGTAGATGCCAAGTTCCAGCATAGCGTCGGCATCACCGGTTTCTGATGCGCGTTCCAGCAGGTCTTTGATCTGCTTGGGATCATTCGGGCGGACTTTGCCTTCCTGATGCAGGAGGGCGAGATTGTAGAGTGCTTCGGGGATGTTGACAGCAGCAGCTTTTTCCAGTTGCTGGGCGGCCTTGTTCTTGTCAGCTGTTGTGCCAGCACCAGCCAGATAAAGCAGGCCGAGGCGCAATGCTGCTTGTGGATCGCCATCATTGGAGGCGAGTTCGTACCAGCTTGCGGCCAGTGGTAGATCCTGAGGGACACCTCTGCCGGATTCGTAAAGCACGCCGAGCAGTGTCTTGGAGCTGGTGATGCCAGCTTCTGCCTGACGGGTTGCCAGTGCCAGAGCTGTCAGATACCACCCGCGCTGGAATGCACCATAGGCCGGATCGCCTTTTATAGTCTCCGGCGTTGGAGCAACCTGCGGAATGAATGGTGCTTTTGAAAGAGGAGAGGGCAGCAGGATTGATCCGTTTGGATTATACGGATCAACAGTTCTTGCGCCTTGAGGTGTGGTTCCACCGCTCGGAGTTGTTTGTGCAACAGCCATGCCCTGTAAGCCGAGCAGACCGGTCACAGCTGCGACAGTTACGAGTTTGATAGAACCAGACAACTTCAAGATATCAGTCCTCAGCTTCTGCCAGTGTGTGTGTTGAGAGGATTGCATTGGCCTGCTCAACAGCTGCTTTTGGCCCTTCAGGGTGATTCCAGACAGCTTCACGTACTGCTACGAATTCAGCGCCAGTTTGGGCTGCGGTGTCAACTGAGGAAACTGAGGTGCCCGCCAGGATGACACATGGCGTTTCGAACACTTCAGACCACCAGTGCCCGTAGTCCAGTGATTTACGATGTGGCTCTTCTTCCTGATTGAGTGAAAGCAGGCCGAAGAACATGTAATCGACGCCCATAGAAGCAACAGTCATCGCTTCGTGGCGTGTTTTGATGCCAGCGTGCCCGATGATGCGGTCTTCCGAGAAGGACTGCATGGCTTCTTCCAGATCCTTGTCAGAACCGGAAACGTGCAGGCCATCTGCGCCGGAGCGACCCATGATCTGGGTGTTGTTTTCAATCAGAACAGCAACTTCTTTGGCCTGTGCCAGTGGCACCAGACGCTTTGCAGCCGCCTGCAGGTCGCTTTCGTTTGCGTCCGGCATGGAGATCAGCAGGCTCGCAATGTCGCCACCTTCCAAAGCTTGATTGAGTTGTCCTTCGAATTCGTCGAGGTCAAAGGTTGGCGGTGTGACAAGATACAGACGCGGATGCACTGAGGTTGCTCCTGATAAAATTCCAGTAAAAAGAGATCATGGCGGTAGTGTAACCTACGTCAAGCCTCTGGCCCATTCATTGGGATAAGTTCTAAACAGCGTCTTGATCTCTTTTTCAAGAGGCTGTGTCAAATTCTAGGCAAAAGCGAGAATAAAACGAAAAGAGGGACCAAAAAGGCCCCTCAATCCATAATAATGTAAGAACTAACTGTCTTATGCTTCCAAAGCAACAACGCCAGGTAGTGCTTTGCCTTCCAGCCACTCAAGGAATGCGCCGCCAGCAGTGGAGATGTAAGAGAAGTCTTCACTTGCTTTTGCGTGGTTGAGGGCTGCAACGGTGTCACCGCCACCAGCAACAGTTTTCAGCTTGCCTTCTTTGGTGCGTGCTGCTGCATGCTGTGCTGCTGCAACAGTTGCCTTGTCGAATGGTGCGATTTCGAATGCGCCGAGAGGACCGTTCCAAACGAGTGTCTTCGCGGTGTCGATTTTTGCTTTCACAACTTCGATGGACGCTGCGCCAACATCGAGCATCATTGCGTCTGCAGGGATTGCATCGAGAGCAACAGTTTCGTTCTTGGTGTTGGCTGCAAATTCCCATGCAACAACAGCATCTGTTGGCAGAACGATTTCGCAGTTTGCTTTTTCAGCTGCCGCCATGATGCGGATTGCTGTGTCAGCCAGATCGTGCTCGCACAGGGATTTGCCAACGTTCACGCCTTTAGCCGCGAGGAAGGTGTTCGCCATGCCGCCGCCGATGACCAGGATGTCTACTTTAGACACGAGGTTTTCGAGCAGGTCGATCTTGGAGGAAACCTTTGCGCCGCCAACAACTGCCAGAACCGGACGCTCAGGCGTGGAAAGTGCGGAACCGAGTGCTTCCAGCTCTGCCTGCATGGTACGGCCTGCGAATGCAGGAAGCAGCTTTGCAATGCCTTCGGTGGAACCGTGCGCGCGGTGTGCTGCTGAGAATGCATCGTTTACATACAGATCGCCGTTTGCAGCCAGTGCTTTTGCAAATTCTGGATCGTTCTTTTCTTCACCAGCATAGAAACGGGTGTTTTCCAAGAGGAGAACGTCGCCGTCAGCCATTGCATCAACGGCAGCTTTGGCTACGTCACCGGTGCAATCAGTCGCGAAAGCAACTGGTTTGCCAAGCAGGTCAGCAACAGGGCCAGCAACAGGCGCGAGGCTCATCTCTGCAACGACCTGGCCTTTTGGACGGCCAAAGTGTGCGAGAAGGATGACTTTGCCGCCAGCCTCGGAGATTTCGCGGATGGTTGGCAGGACGCGTTCGATGCGTGTGGCATCGGTAACGATGCCATCCTTCATCGGGACGTTGAGGTCTACGCGGACGAGAACACGTTTGCCGGAAAGCTCGGCATCGCTAAGAGTTTTGAAAGACATAAAAATCTCCGGAATTTCTGTCTGTGACCTTATACTGGTCGACTTACTTACAGAAAGACTTTGCGGAGTTCGTGATCAAATCTATGGGAGACATCGCACTGAATGGTGCGGCTCAGGGATTGGATCACTCCGCACTGGTATATGTGAGAAAAAAGGGCCGCTTAAAAGCGGCCCCTTTCTGATTAGATGAGCTTTGCCATCGCAACAGCGGTGTCCGCCATGCGGTTGGAGAAGCCCCACTCGTTGTCGTACCAGGTGAGGATACGAACCATTGTGCCTTCCATGACCTTGGTCTGGTCCATGTGGAAGATGGAAGAGTGTGGGTCGTGGTTGAAGTCGCAAGAAACGTTTGGCACTTCGGTGTAACCAAGAACGCCCTTCAGTTCGCCTTCAGCCGCTGCTTTGATTGCTGCGTTGATTTCTTCTACGGAAGTTTCTTTCTTCGCGATGAAGGTCAGGTCAACAACAGAAACGTTTGGAGTAGGTACGCGGATTGCAACGCCGTCCAGTTTACCAGCCAGCTCAGGCAGAACCAGGCCAACAGCCTTAGCGGCACCTGTGGAGGTTGGGATCATGGAAAGAGCTGCTGCGCGGCCGCGGTACAGATCCTTGTGCATTGTGTCGAGAGTAGGCTGATCACCGGTGTAAGAGTGAACGGTGGTCATGAAGCCTTTTTCGATGCCAACCAGTTTGTCCAGAACGTAAGCTACCGGAGACAGACAGTTGGTGGTGCAAGATGCGTTGGAAACAACCAGATCTTCAGAAGTCAGGGTGTCGTGGTTTACGCCGTAAACGATTGTTTTGTCAGCGCCTGCTGCAGGAGCAGAAACCAGAACGCGCTTTGCGCCAGCTTCCAGATGCAGGGAAGCTTTTTCTTTTGCGGTGAAGATGCCGGTGCACTCCAACGCAACGTCGATACCCATTTCACCCCAAGGCAATTCTTTAGGATCACGGATAGCGGTTACTTTGATTGGACCACGACCACAATCGATTGTGTCGCCGTCTACGGTCACTTTTGCAGGGAACTTGCCGTGTACGGAGTCAAACTGCAGCAGGTGTGCGTTCGTTTCAACCGGGCCGAGGTCGTTAATTGCTACAACTTCAATGTCGGTACGACCGGATTCAATGATTGCACGGAGAACATTACGACCAATGCGACCAAAGCCATTGATGGCTACCTTGACTGCCATTTAAGAACCTCTTTCGGTACGGCGCCTTAAAAAACGCCCTCGTTTTATATATTCGCCAGCTCTTGCCGGCCGTCTTCTGAGAGGCCTCTGGCTGAGAGGAGCCAGAAGCTTCATTTAGTCAGCTTTAGGCGTTATCGCTATCGCCAAGGCGCTTTTCTGCCTCTTGGACCACTGCATCAGCAGTAATCCCGAAATGCTCATAGAGCTCCTGGTAAGGGGCGGAGGCACCAAATCCTGACATGCCTACGAAACCACCATCAGAACCGACAAAGCGATCCCAACCCATACGAACGCCCGCTTCCACAGCGATCTTCACCGGACTACCACCAATGATGGCATTCTTATATGCGTCAGATTGTTGCTCGAAGAGTTCGAAGCTAGGGACGGAGACCACACGGGTCGCAATTCCCTTACCGTCGAGCTCTTTTTTCGCGTCGACTGCGATCTCAACTTCGGAGCCGGTTGCGAACAGAGTAACGGTCGCTTCTTCTTCACAATCAGCGATGATGTATGCGCCTTTGGCACACAGGTTTTCGCTTTCGTAGTGAGGACGAAGGGACGGCAGGTTCTGACGGGTCAGAGCCAAAACGCTTGGATTATCAGCGGCTTTCATTGCCAACTGCCAGCATTCCAGGGTCTCAGTGATGTCCGCTGGGCGGAAGAACTGCAGATCTGGGATACAACGTAGAGCCGCGAAGTGCTCCACAGGCTGGTGCGTTGGGCCATCTTCACCCAAACCGATGGAGTCGTGGGTCATTACGTGAATGACGCGCTGCTTCATCAGGGCTGCCAGACGCAGAGACGGACGGCAGTAATCGGAGAAGATCAGGAAGCCACCAGAGTAGGGGATAACTCCGCCGTGCAGAGCCATGCCGTTCATTGCTGCAGCCATGCCGTGCTCACGGATGCCCCAGTGAATGAAGCGGCCGGAGAAATCGTCCGGAGTGACTGGTGGTGTATGCTCGGTGTTGGTGTTGTTGGAACCAGTCAGGTCAGCAGAGCCGCCGATGGTTTCAGGCACAGCACCTGTGATCACTTTCAGAACAGCCTGGGACGCCTTACGGGTCGCAATTTTTGGCTGGGTGTCTGCAAGCTCTTTCTTGTAGGCGTCGATTGCTGCATCGAAGCCGGATGGCAGATCGCCACGGCAACGGCGTTCAAACTCGCCACGCTGCTCAGGGTTTGCTTCGTTGAAGCGCTGTTCCCACTCTTTGCGAGCGTTTGCGGAACGCAGACCTGAGATGCGCCATGCATCGAGAACGTCGCTTGGTACTTCAAACGGCTCAGCAGACCAGCCAAGAGCTTCGCGGGTTGCTGCAATTTCTTCAGCGCCCAGAGGAGCACCGTGCACTTTGTTAGTGCCGGATTTGTTTGGAGACCCGAAGCCGATTGTGGTTTTCGCCGCAATCATTGTTGGCTTGTCGCTCTTGCGAGCTTCGGTCAGCGCTGCTTCGATTTCTTCCGGATCATGACCATCGATTGAGATGGTGTTCCAGCCAGATGCCTTGAAGCGTGCAATCTGATCGGTGCTGTCTGACAGATCTACGGAACCATCAATGGTGATGCCGTTGTCGTCCCAGATGAGGATCAGCTTGTTCAGCTTGAGGTGACCTGCCAGAGAAATAGATTCCTGAGAGATACCTTCCATCAAGCAACCGTCACCTGCGAGAACGTAGGTGTAGTGGTTTACGAGATCTTTGCCGAAACGCTCTTCCTGCAGACGCTCAGCGATTGCCATGCCGACTGCGTTGCCAAGACCTTGACCAAGAGGACCAGTGGTGGTCTCGATGCCTGCGCCATGACCGTATTCCGGGTGGCCGCATGTCCGTGCGCCAAGCTGGCGGAACTGCTGAAGCTGTTCAATGGAGAAGTCTTCGTATCCCAGCAGATAGAGTGTGGAATACAGCAGCATGGATCCGTGCCCTGCGGAGAGCACAAAGCGATCGCGGTCTGCCCATTTCGGGGAGTTCGGATCAAACTTCAGAAACTTGGAAAACAGGACCGTTGCGATGTCAGCTGCACCCATTGGAAGTCCTGGGTGGCCAGATTTTGCTTTTTCAACGGCATCCATTGAAAGAAAGCGTATCGCATTCGCCATGCGAGAGTGCTTTTCGAGATCGGTCATCTTATTCCCGCTGTCGACCCGGCAGGGCAGCCGGTTCTTTACTAATAGCTAGTGTAAATTCGATGACAGTTGCCATAGTCTTTGCCCCAGACTAATGCGAATTGGCAGTTGTCCACGAACGAATAACGGAAGGAGACATAGCAGGTCAGAAAGTTGAGTCAATGAAACTGAGCTCTTCTGGTGCCGTTTATTGCGTAAGTTGAGCGCTTTTGAAATTTGAATAGCATTTGTCAACATAAGTTATGTTGCCAAGGTCTCTTTAATGAGTGAATTTGCTTAGCGTAAAATGCGTGTTCATTAGATTTTTATGGTGGCGAAGCTTGTATTTTGTTCACGAATGTTGCGTCGGGTAATTTTCCGAGTCGAAGACCTTTGTAAGTTCTGTAATCACTGATAAATGAGATGGTTCTCGCACATTCCTAAGATATGATGTGAATAAAGCTCGACGATTCCCTCCAGCTAATGGATAATTGTCTTCCGCTTCCCTAGACGGGATTAGGTCGGGTTGCCATCTCCCAATGGTAACTGATGTTTTGGTGAGTACGGATACAGGTAGATGTCAGAGGTGAAGATGGATAGTGGGCAAGATCTGGATCATGCGCTGGATCGTATTACTGCCTCCATCACGAAGCTTGAGGGGGCGATTCATCGCAGGACGTCCCGTGACAAGACCCTTGATGCGTTAGAAAACGACTTGCAGAGAATTGGTGAGGATCGAACACAGCTGGCATCAAAGCTTGATCAGGCCGAGGCGCGTGGTTCGCGACTTGAAGATGTCAACAAAGATGTTTCCCGCCGCCTTGTTGCTGCCATGGAATCCATTCGTACTGTTCTCGACGGACAGGAGAGCTAAGATCAATGGCGCAGATTACAGTTACAATCAATGATCGCAGCTTTCGCATGGCGTGTGATGATGGTGAGGAAGAACGGCTTCTCGGTCTTGCTCAGCGTTTTGACGACAGCATCAGTAGCCTGAGAGAGAACTTTGGTGAGATTGGCGATCAGCGCTTAACCGTGATGGCGGGCATCATGGTGACGGATCACCTTGCCGAAGTTGAGCGGAAATTGCGTGCCGCCGAAGGGCGTATCGAAGAACTCGGGAAAGCTGAGGCTTCTGTTGAAGAGCGCCTGGCTGCGCAAGAGCAGCGTTATCTGAGCCGCATTGAAGAGCTCGAAAAAGAGCATCGTGAGAAAGAAGCCAGAATTGTTGCGCGCCTGCTGGAAAGCGCAGACAAGATTGAGCAGCTGAGCACTGATATGGACAGCGAGCTGCGCGAAGACGAAAGCGCGGCTTAAGACTTTTTTGTTTCTTCTTTTATCTCGCCTGCAAGTTGGTCTGCTATCGGGCCAACAACCACCTGGACCGAGCCAGCGGCAGGTTTGATGACACCGTGAACGCCGAGTTGCTTCAAAACCGCTTCATTGATGGCATCACTATCTACCACTTTCAGGCGCAACCGGGTTGCGCAGGCATCTATCTCCAAAAGGTTGGCTGAGCCACCCAAGGCTTCAAGATAAGCATGCGCTTTGCTGTTTGTTTCGGTTAGGTTGTCCGCTGTCTTAGCCGCTTTTTCAGTTTCACGACCCATGGTCTTCAGATCAAAAAGCTTAATGGTTGCCACGAATAGAAAATAGTAGACGGCGAAGAATGCTGCTCCAACCGGGATTAACAGGAGTGGTTTTGTGGAAATGCCGTAGTTGATCAGGTAGTCAAACAAACCCGCCGAGAAACCAAAGCCCAGCTTCACACCCAGCACGTTCATGACAACCATCGAGACGCCTGTGAGGATTGCGTGGATCACGTAAAGTGCAGGAGCCAGGAACATAAAGGCAAATTCGATCGGCTCAGTTATGCCGGTCAGAAATGACGTGAGTGCCATGGAGAGCAGTATGCCTCCTACGGCTTTGCGATTTTCTGGCTTTGAGCAATGGTACATGGCAAGGCATGCGGCGGGCAGTCCAAACATCATGACCGGGAAAAAGCCGGCCATGTAAGCTCCGGCGGTTGGATCTCCTGCGAAAAAGCGGTTCAAATCGCCGGTAACCACATCTCCTGAGGCGGTGATATAGTCGCCCAGAATGAACCAGGCGATGTTGTTCAGGATGTGATGAAGGCCTGTGATGATCAGCAGCCGGTTTAAAGCGCCATAGAGGAACAAGCCCACATCACCCATATGCGTAATTGTGTTTGTGAGGGAGATTAAAGCCCTGTCGAACCAGAGCCAGCCATACCCAAAGAGAGCGGCAACGAGCAGCGCGGCGACGCCGGTCACTATGGGTACAAAGCGGCGGCCTCCGAAAAAGGCGAGGTAGTCGGGAAGTTTGATATCCCGGAACTTGTTGTAGAGCAGGCCTGCCGTAATACCCATGATGATCCCGACGGGGACTGCAATACGACCTTCCATCTTGAGAGCTTGTTCTGGACTGAGCCTTGCCAGTTCAACAGCGCCTTGTTGTGCAACGAGGAAGCCGACCAAACCCGCCAGAGCTGCTGCGCCGTGGTTCTCCTTGGCAAAGCCGACTGCGATACCTACTGCAAACAGCATGCCCAAATTGGCGAAAATTGCACTCCCTGCAGAGGCAACGAAGGGAAGATTAAGAAGGTCGGCTTGTCCAATGCGCAGGAGGATCGCTGCGACCGGCAGCACTGCAATTGGCAGCATCAAGGATTGCCCGAGCTTCTGAACGCCTGCAAATGCATTGTTTGACATTCAACTTTCCTTCCTCTCGATAAGTCCCAAGGGCCTTTAAGTCCGTCTTCCTCTTCAAGTGCCCTTATTTACGCGGAAACTATGAAGAAGCTGCCGAACATGCCCCGCGTTATGAAGGGTTCTCGGTAATCGAGTTAATTGTCTTGAAAAATTACCCGCATACGGGATGGCGATACTTGTTTATGACAGTGGGTTACGCTTGATTTAATGTGAAGGTTGGATCCGAGGGGCTGGTAATTTTATTCGCTCTGGCCTATATCACCCATTGCGTTGCTGCGCGGTTCGTCAGGAGACACATATCCCCGGGGCCTTACGCATTCCTTTGGGAGCTGTTCCTTCCCTCGCTCGTGGGCTTGGGGACACGGCGCCCACCTACATAGTAGGTTCTCCGGGATTGCACACTCTCCAACGGCTGTTGTGGCGCGCTCTTATCTTTTTGTTTTCCTCTCTCATTTCAGTGATGTTCTCTTGCTTTGCGATTTTTCGCAGGCTGCATCATACTATGCTGGATTATGCAATAATGAGGTGCGTGTTGACATCCCAAGACATCGAGAATGATGAGTGCAAGCTGGCCAAGCGTGAAGTCCGCAAAGCAGGACTTGCTGCGCGGGCGGCTCTATCGCCAGTAGAGCGGATTGAGCGGTCGCTTGATCTTGTTGGGTATATTGGTGAGCTTGGGGTGGAACCGGGATCGGTTGTTGCCGGGTTCTGGCCTATTCGGGATGAGGTTGATCCACGTCCGTTGATGGATGCGCTGGCGAAGACCGGCTGTTCTTTGTGCCTTCCTGTTGTCCTTGGTGATGATCTTGAGTTTCGCCGTCTGGATAAGGGCGGGCCGCTGGAACCGGCGGGTTTTGGTAGTATGGCACCGGGGCCTGAGGCAGAGGTTGTGCACCCCAACGTGGTGCTGGTGCCACTCTCTGCCTTTGATGGGGATTGCAACCGCATCGGATATGGCAAAGGTTTTTACGACCGTGCATTGAGTGATCTGGAAAAACTTACCGATCTCACTGCGATTGGGGTTGCATTTGCGGTTCAAGAGGTAGAAGAGGTTCCGATGGAACCGCATGATCGTCAATTGGATGGAATCCTGACAGATCATGGGCTTCTGAAAGCTGGTGATTAGAGTGATTTGTCAGGCACTGGGCCTTCTGCGATTTGCATGAAATGCTCGAGAGCTGGCGGGTCTGCTTTGGTCCAAATGATGTGCGCGTATTCTTTCATTATAAAGCCTTAGGTCTGGAATACGTGGCAGGGCATGCCTCGCGTTTAAATGCAATTACGCGCCATGTTCTACGGTTTGTTTTGTGCGTGTCCTGATAGAAAGCCAGCTGAGCATTTCGGGGATACGTCTGAAAGGGTGTATAAATGCAGCTGCTGTTTCTTGGGGATCTTGTTGGGCGCGCTGGTCGCAACGCTGCGACTGATGAACTGCCTCAACTTGTTGAAGACAACCAATTGGATTTTGTCGTTGTGAACGGCGAAAACTCCGCAGCAGGCTTTGGTATCACCGAAGAAATTCTAGAAAATGTACTGGATGCTGGTGCTGACGTTGTTACCACTGGCAACCACATTTGGGATCAGCGCGATACGCTTGTTTATATTGAGCGTCAGAACCGCTTGCTGCGCCCTGCAAACTATCCATCAGGTACACCGGGTAAGGGCGCAAACCTTTACCGTGCAAGAAATGGTGCTGATGTGCTGGTGGTGAATGTGATGGGCCGCGTTTACATGGATGCGCTGGATTGTCCGTTTGCTGCTATCGACAAAATTCTTGCAGACTGCCCGCTGGGCGCTATGGCTGATGCGATCATTATTGATATGCACGCCGAAGCGACCTCTGAAAAGCAGGCGATGGGTCATTTCTGTGATGGCCGTGCCTCTCTGGTTGTTGGCACCCATACGCATGTTCCGACTGCTGATCATCAGGTTCTGGTGGGCGGCACGGCCTATATGTCCGATGCGGGCATGTGTGGCGATTACGATTCTGTTTTGGGTATGGATAAGGAAGAACCGGTCAACCGCTTCCTGCGCAAAGTGAATGGCAGCCGTTTTACACCTGCATTGGGTGAAGCAACGGTTTGTGGTGTTGCTGTTGAGACGGATGACCGCACGGGTCTGGCCAAGCATGTCTCTCCAGTACGGATTGGCGGGCGTTTGTCGCAGATTATCCCACCATTCTGGCCAAGCGCAGCAAACGGCTAAGCCTGAATATACGTCATGCTTACACGTTGATTGGTAGGGAAGAGGAAGGTCGGGAGCTCTCTCGCGGTTTCTTGCTCTGGATTTTGTCGTGTAAGCGTCTTATAAGCTTTCATCAAATTTGCTCGACGTTTTGGCGACATGCGTGTCGGGGAGAGCGTTGTCCAAGCTATCAGCGGCTTGGTGAGCGCTCCTTTGAGCTATAAGTTTAATTTGCAAACACAAGCCGGGAAGACCTATGGCCGGACATTCAAAATTCAAAAATATCATGCACCGCAAGGGGCGTCAGGATGCTGTACGTTCCAAACTGTTCTCTCGCTTTTCCAAAGAGATTACCGTTGCTGCGAAGATGGGTGATCCTGACCCGGACAAAAACCCTCGCCTGCGCCTTGCTGTGCAGAACGCGAAGGCCCAGTCCATGCCGAAGGACAACATTGCCCGCGCGATTGCAAAGTCTCAGGCTGGTGAAGGTGCTGACTATACCGAGATTCGCTATGAGGGTTATGGCCCGGGCGGCACCGCGATTATTGTTGAAGTCCTGACTGACAACAAAAACCGCTCTGCTGCAAATGTGCGCTCCTATTTCACCAAATACGGTGGTTCCATGGGGGAAACCGGTTCTGTTTCCTTCATGTTCGATCGTGTTGGCGAGCTTGTTTACAAGCCTGAAGCTGGTGATGCGGACACCGTCATGGAAGCTGGCATTGAAGGTGGTGCTGATGACGTTGAGAGCGATGAAGACGGCCACACCATTATCTGTGCCTTCGAGGATCTCTCCGACGTTTCCAAGGCGCTGGAAGAAGCGCTGTGCGAAGCTGAGTCTGTAAAGATCATCTGGAAGCCGCAGAATCTTGTAGAAGTGAACGAAGAGAAAGCTGGCACCATCATGAAGCTGATGGATGCGTTGGAAGATGATGATGACGTGCAGAACGTCTTCTCTAACTTCGACATCTCAGAGGAAATCATGGCAAAGCTCGGCTAAGCCTGTTTTCTGATTAAGTTTTAAAGGCGGTGCGTTTTGCGTGCCGCCTTTTTTGTTGTGCGCTTGTTTTGTGAGGGTGCCCCTGATTTCAATGGAGTTGGCTTCGTTCGGGCTCTGTGAAACCTTTTTGCGACTATGATCAGGGTTGAGGCAGGTTGGTGAGTGAGGAAAACGATAAGGTTCGCGTGATTGAGCATGCCATAGGCTCGGCGTGGCGGTTACATTTACTGGCTATTGCCTACGCGGCGCTGTTGGTTCTTGGTGCCGTGCTGGAAACGCCTTCCGGTGTCTGGGAGGAGAGGGCACCGTTGGTGGCGCGGGTCTACGGCTTTTGTGTGCTCAGTGCACCGTATGTGCTGACGATAACTGGCTTGTTGACGGCGCTGTATCTTCGGCAGGCGGTGAACATTGCCCGGACAATGAAAGAGCGCTGTCTGATTGCGACAGCTGCTATTCTAACCATGCCGATCAATGGTTTTCATAAGGGAGAGTGGTGGGTATCCCTGTGCTCAGTCACTGTGACTGTGTTCCCACCTTTGCTCTATATCGGCCTTGCTTTGCTCGGGCAGCCCCTCTCCTTTATCGGATTGGGGCTTTGTGTCGGTGCGTATCTGTTCTGCCTTTATCAAAGACAGATGCTGCTCATCGCTCAAAACAGCAACTTCCTTCAGGACAGAATTTCCGAGCTTGTCAGTATGGCGCAGATCGTTACCGGCTCAGGTAAGAACGAGGACGCCTCCTGATTGATTAATCATCGTCGATGATGGATTCCAAATGCTGCAGTGGCAATGCGCCGTTTGCCTTGAGTGTGCGGATTGCAAAGTTGGAGCGCACATCCTCGACACCGTCCAGTGACATCAGGAAGTCAGAGAGGAAGACGTCGTAGGCTTCCAGCGTTGGGACAACGATCTCAGCAAGGATATCAGATTGACCTGAGACCAGATGACAAGACACGACCTCTGGCTGAGAGGTGACGCGCTCGATGATCGACATGATCTGCGCTTTGCTTTGTTTGCCTACGCGCATTTCAACAAAGACCGTCATGCCAAGACCAACAGTCTTGCGATTCACGGATGCCTGATAGCCGTTGATCACGCCGCTGTCCTCGAGGTTTTTGACGCGGCGCAGGCATGGAGATGGGGATAGGGCAACTTTACCTGCCAACTCTACGTTGGTTAGGCGACCGTCCTCCTGAAGATTCTTCAGGATTTCTAGGTCAATCTTGTCGAGCGATGATTTTGGCATAAATCTGGTTTTTTCGTCTGTTTATAGGGATATTATTGCGGAAACTAAGTTGTTTTTCTTTGTTTCGCAAGATGTGTCGGTTGTTCTTGGCTTCTTGTGGCCGTTATTAACGTGTGTGTATGGTCTTAGGTCATCTGAGAATTCCATCCAAAATTGGCATGCTTGTGATGGCGGCTCCCAAGATGAGTGAATAAGCGAGTGCGCGGTACGAGCGACCGCTTGATAGTGAGAAGCCTTTGGCTCCCAAGTAGATGCTCAGGCCGTATGCCGGGCAGATCAGGAGTGAGAGGAGCAGCAGCTCCTGTGTGATCAGGCCATTCCACCAGAACGCCGCAAATGAGCCGAAACTGGTGAAGAAGAAGTAGGTGATTAGGTTGGCGCGAATAACGCTGACGGGCAGGGGGCCAGACATCCAATAGGTAATGACCGGAGGGCCAGCCAGTTGTGTCATGCCACCGAGCAAGCCGGAAACTGCGCCAACCCCAAAGGAGGTGCGCTTGTTGGGTGCCTTGGTGTAGCGCCAGCCTGAAATCAAAATGATTAGCAAGAGGAGTACCACTCCGGACAGAACCCAGCGCAAAACGTAGGGATCGGCATTCGTGAGTACCCATGCGCCGATAGATACGGTGATCACTGCCCCTCCTGCTGCTGGAAGGACTGTTCTCCAGTCGCAGATTTTGGTGGCTGAGACCACCATGGGGAGTGAGATTGTTGCATCGACCATGAGAAGGGAGGCGGCGGCCAGCTTTGGCTCCATAATGGCGGAGGCGATGGGCATGTAGATCATCGCGGCACCGAAGCCGGCAAACCCACGGGTCAACCCGGCGAGCGCTATAGTTGCGCACACCATCAAGAAGGCCGGGGATTCGAGTCCTGCGACGTCTGGGAGCATATATGCCTCTGCTGAGAAGGTCGGTTTTAGGCTTCCTAGTTGTGCGGACTATAAGTTACGAAGGTGCCTTCCTCCAATCGGGACAATTGGAGGAATTGTCGAGAATTTCTCAATTACCCTCTGGAGAACATCGCAATTTGCCCTTTAGCCTTGTGAAACTGCGGGAAATTGAGTGAGGCAGGTATGGCTAGAGGTCGTGGAAGAATGGCAGGGAAACGACCGCAGCGAGGAAGATGATGCCTTTTGCAGCCCATTTGAAATACGTAGGTGGTGCGCTTTTGAAGGCTTTCGCACCAAACATAAGACAGCCCAGATAGATTGGGCCGGCGATGATCAGGACCGGTATGAGTTCTTTTGTGAAAAGGCCGTTGTAAGCGTAGGAGGCATACGCGGAGACGTCAGCTATCGCGATAAACACGATCATGTTAGCGCGGATTACGTTTTGTGGATGGGGGCCGGTTGCCCAAAGTGTGTAGATGGGGATGGATGGCATCTGGCTGAAGCCGCCAAGCAGGCCAGAGAGTGCACCGACACCGAGGTTCTGTTTACGGCTGGGTTCCTCTGAATAGGTCCAGTTGGACATGAGGACGGCCAGCAGTGCGAGCACTACGATGGATATGCCCCAGTGCAGAATAAAGGGTGGTGCGTTGGCGAGGATCCATGCGCCGACAGAAACGGCAAGGATCGCTCCAATGGCGGCAGGTACGACGCTTTTCCATCGGCACAGCTTGGTTGCCGGAAAAATGAGTGGCAGCGCGACTATGGTGTCGAGGATGAGTAGGGCAGCTGCTGCGAGTTTGGGGCCGATGACCAGCGCAGCGAGGGGGATCCAGACCATACCTGAGCCAAACCCGGCAAATCCGCGCATCAAACCTGCCAAAAGGATGGCTCCAGCCACCAGACACAACTGCAAGGCGGAGTGTGCAGACAATGCTTCAATCATACCGGGTCCTTACCTGCAGGATTTGCAGGAACGCGTGGATTACTCCTGAATTTTAACGGATTAAGCGATTGGTTGAGGTTACCGGCTAGCGTCTTCGGAGATTTTTCGTTACCGGTTTGTTCTATGGATCATTCAATTCGAATCATGGGTGTTGACCCTGGCCTCAGGAACACTGGTTGGGGCATTATTGATGCCAAAGGTAATCGCGTCAGCTTCATTGGAAGCGGCACGATACAATCCAACAGCAAGTACTCTCTCGCAGAACGGCTCAAGCAGTTGTACACTGGCTTGCAAGAAGTGATTGAACGCTATGATCCTTCCGAGGCTGCGGTTGAGAATACGTTTGTGAACAAAGATGCCGGAGCTACGCTTAAGCTGGGGCAGGCGAGGGGGATCGCTCTTCTTGTGCCATCTCTGCACAATCTCGTGGTTTCAGAATATGCTCCGAACCTGGTGAAAAAGACTGTGGTGGGAACCGGGCATGCGGAAAAAGAGCAAATCCGTATGATGGTGAAGGTGTTGATGCCGAAGGCGACGTTTAACTCGGACGACGCGGCGGATGCACTGGCGATTGCGATCTGCCATAGTCATCATCGGGGTAGTGTAACGGGCCGTCTGGCCGCAGCGGAGGCGCGTTTGAAATGATCGGGAAACTCAAGGGTGTCGTCGACAGTTACGGCGATGATTTTGTACTGCTGGATGTGCAGGGTGTTTGTTATCAGGTGCATTGCCCCTCTCGCGTGTTGCAGCAATTGCCGCGTGTCGGCGAAGCTGCTGTGCTGGCCATTGAGACCATGGTCCGTGAGGATATGATCAAGCTCTTCGGTTTTTCCGAGGACAACGAACGTGAATGGTTCCGCATTCTCATGACCGTTCAGGGTGTTGGGGCAAAGGTTGCGCTGGGCATTTTAGGCATCATGCGCGCGACAGAAGTGGCGAACGCGATCGCGCTGGGCGATAAGACTGCGATTACACGGGCACCGGGTGTTGGTAAGCGTGTAGCTGAGCGTATTGTGACAGAGCTGAAAGACAAGGCACCTGCCTTTGCCTCTGTTGAAGATGACACCATTGCTGTTTCCCAAAGCGTTGCGGAAAATGTAGCGTCCCGGCCTGTGGCAGATGCTGTCTCGGCTCTTTCCAATCTCGGTTATCAGCCTGCTCAGGCTTCAGCCGCTGTGGCGGCTGCTGTGAAAACAGCAGGTGAAGATGCGAGCGCTGAAAAACTTATTCGCCTCGGCCTTAAGGAACTTGCGTAATGAATGAGGGTGAGGATCGCCTTGTTACTCCTGAAATTCGGGGCGACGAGATTGACAGCGGAACGCGTCCGCAAACGCTGGATGACTTTACCGGACAGGCGCAGGCTCGTGAAAACCTGAAGGTTTTCATTGGAGCGGCGAAAGCACGGAGTGAAGCGCTGGATCATGTGTTGTTTGTCGGGCCTCCGGGCCTTGGCAAGACAACGCTGGCGCAGATTATGGCGCGTGAACTTGGTGTGAACTTCCGGGCAACTTCCGGCCCCGTGATTGCAAAAGCGGGTGATCTGGCTGCGCTGCTGACCAATCTGGAAGACCGGGATGTTTTGTTCATTGACGAGATCCACCGTCTCAACCCTGCGGTTGAAGAGGTGTTGTATCCGGCGATGGAGGATTACCAGCTCGACCTCATCATTGGTGAAGGGCCAGCTGCGCGGTCTGTGAAGATTGACCTTGCCAAGTTTACTTTGGTGGCCGCAACGACCCGTATTGGCTTGCTGACGACGCCGTTGCGTGACCGGTTTGGCATTCCTGTTCGGCTTGAGTTTTATACTCCGGAAGAGCTGGAGCTGATTGTGAAGCGCGGTGCGCGACTCTTGGGAATCGGTATGAGTGATGCTGGTGCACGAGAGATTGCCAAGCGCTCCCGCGGGACACCGCGTATTGCAGGACGTTTGTTACGTCGTGTGCGGGACTTTGCGATTGTTGCCGGGGATGCTGAGATTGATAGTGGGCTTGCTGACCGAGCTTTGCGGCAGCTGGAAGTGGACAGTGCTGGCTTTGACAGCCTCGATCGGCGTTATCTGAAGCAGATTGCGCTGAACTTTGGTGGTGGCCCTGTTGGGATTGAGACGATTGCAGCTGCTCTTTCTGAGCCGCGGGATGCGATTGAAGAGATTGTTGAGCCGTATCTTATCCAGAATGGCTATCTACAACGGACACCGCGTGGTCGAATTTTGACGCCAATCGCTTTCAAACACCTTGGTTTGGTGGTGCCTGATAACCCGAATGCACCTCAGATGGCTCTTTTTCAACACGCTGAAGACTGACCTGCAGATATGAACACTAAAAAAACTGAGGCAAATTGGCCCGATCTGACGGGGCGAATTGACGGTAACGAACATATTTTGCCTGTGCGTGTGTATTACGAGGACACCGACTTTTCCGGCGTCGTCTATCACGCGGCTTATCTGAAGTTCATGGAGCGTGGCCGCACTGAGCTGCTGCGTATGCGCGGTGTGCATCATCATGAACTGGATTCAGGCATGCATGGGGAGCGTCTGGCGTTTGCTGTTCGCCATATGGACATTGATTTTCTCAAGCCTGCACGAATCGATGATGTGCTTGAAGTTCATACGGATATCAGTGAAGTGAAGGGTGTCCGGATGTTTATAAGCCAGAGAGTTATGCGTGGTGACGAAGTTTTGATCAAAGCGCGTGTGACTGCCGTGGCCATTTCTGCGGACGGGAAACCACGCAGATTGCCCAAGGATCTAGTCGCCCAAATGAACGGCGAATAAGCGCGATAATCATCGCGAAAAATCACCAATATTCATTCAAAGTAAACGGGACTGGAAACCTTTTAATCCTTCAGTAACCTTAAACAGGTCTTTTCATTTATGCCTTCAATGCTGGCTGTAGTCGAAGTTTCGCCAAATTCGACAGGCAGGAAGGCTGCTAAATGTTTAATAGACTGGTTGTGTCCATGGCAGGGGTTCTACCGTGGACAGGTCTTTGGGTTATCAGGGCAAGAGGTCCTTATTACATGAACTCTAAGGTGATGAAACTCGTTGTGGCCATGAGCGCAGCGGCGGCTTTGTTGACGCCATTGGCTGCAACGGCTCAGGACGTGCAATCTGTTGAGCTGGGTGCAGCTCCGGGTTCGGGCTTGTCCTACATTTCGTTGTTTCTGGAAGCAGACATCGTCGTCAAGATTGTAATGATCGGTCTGATCGCTGCTTCTGTCTGGAGCTGGGCGATTATCTTTGACAAGATTGTTCTTTACGGTCGCTCTCGTCGCCAGATGAACCGTTTTGAGAATGTGTTCTGGTCCGGCCAATCTCTCGAAGAGCTTTATAAGTCTTTATCCTCCCGCGCGAATAACGGAATGTCCGCATTGTTTGTGGCTGCGATGCGTGAGTGGAAGCGCTCTCATGAAGGGGATAAGCCTGCGATTGCCAGTTTGCAGCAGCGTATCGACCGCGTGATGGATTTGACCATCTCCCGTGAAGTTGAGCGCCTTGAAAAGCGTCTGTTGTTCCTTGCAACGATTGGCAGTGCGGCTCCATTTGTTGGTCTGTTTGGTACGGTTTGGGGCATCATGAATGCGTTTACGTCCATTGCAGCTTCCAAGAACACCAACCTTGCCGTTGTGGCTCCAGGTATCGCCGAGGCGCTGTTTGCGACCGGTTTGGGCCTGATTGCAGCTATTCCGGCGGTTATTGCTTACAACAAACTGCAGAGCGATTCCGGCAAGCTTGCCGCGCGTATGGAAGGCTTTGCAGACGAGTTTTCCGCCATTTTGTCCCGCCGCATTGATGAGCGAGGATAACCCATGGGTATGAGCACTGGAGCAGCTGGTGGTGGTGGTCGTGCAGGTGGCAGACGTGGTCGCCGCAGGCATTCTCACGCACCGATGAGCGAGATCAACGTAACGCCGATGGTGGACGTGATGCTGGTACTGCTTATCATCTTTATGGTGGCAGCTCCCTTGCTGACTGTCGGCGTGCCGATTGACCTGCCTGAAACTCGCGCAAAAGCGATGGAAGGTGATACTGAGCCGATAGCAATTTCGGTGAAGTCTGATGGGGGCGTGTTCATTCAGGATACCGAAATCCCTATTGATGAGTTGATCGCGAAACTCGGTGCGATTGCCGAGAATGGTTACAACGAGCGTATATACGTGCGTGGTGATCAGGATGCCGATTATGGAATCATCATGAAAGTTATGGGTCGCATCAATGCTGCTGGATACAAGCGCATCGGGCTCGTCACTCTAGAGGAGCAGGGTTAACCGGGAATGCGTGCAGGCCTTATCGCATCGCTAGTTGTTCACGTGGTCGTGCTTGTTGCCGGAGCGGTTTCGCTTAACTTCGGTAAAGAGCTGACCACTGCCCCGGTGGATTCACTGCCCGTGGATCTTGTGCCTGTGAGCGAGCTGACAAAGCTGCAGCTAGGCACAAAAGAAGCGAAGGAAATCAAAGAGGCTGCGTTGCAGCCGACCAAGAAGCCTGCAGAAAAGCCAGAGCCGGAGAAAAAGACCGGTGAAGCTAAGAAAGAGGTGAAGAAGGTTCAGGAAGCGAAAAAGGAAGTGCAGCAGGCTGAAACACCGCCGCCGCCACCAGAACCAGCTGAGCCAGAACCAGCCCCAAAGGAAGTGCCAAAAGAAAAGGCTCCTGCGGAGACTGCAGAACTTGGTCCTGAAATAGAAAAAACAGAAAAGCCGAAGCAGGTCGTTAAAGTCCGTCCACGTTCCAAGCCAAAGCCTCCAGCGCGCCCTAAAGCGCCGAAGAAGGAAGAGCCGAAGAAGAAGGAAGACTTTAACTCGAAGATGGCGGCTTTGCTGAACAAAACGAATGCGAAGTCGAGCGGGACTGCAAAGTCCGCAAAACCGGCTTCTCTTGGATCCGAATTGGGTCAGACCAACGTGAAGATGAGCCAGTCTGAACTGGATGCGCTTCGCGGACAGGTTGCCCGGTGCTGGAACCCACCTGTGGGTGCCGCTGGTGCTGAAGATCTTAACGTTCGCCTAGAGTTTAACTTGAGCCGTACCGGTGAAGTTGAAGGGCAGATAAAGGTTCTGAATTCCAGCAGTAACCCGACATTCAGAGCTGCTGCAAGCAGTGCAGAACGCGCGGTCTATCGCTGCGGTCCGTATTCTCTGCCAGCAGCTAAATATGATGCATGGAAAACCGTCATCTTGAATTTTGATCCTCGCGATATGCTTGGATACTAGGTATTGAGATTGAAAGGAGCTTAGGTCTATGTCCTTTGTGATGGGGCTTAACCCAATGCGTACAACAGGAGTCAAGCAGCTGTGGCGTCATGCATGTCGCCTTGTGGCTGCTGCTGTTACTGTTGCTGCGATCTCTCAACCTGCATATGCCCTGATTGAACTCGATATTACTCAGGGCAACGTTGAACCTATGCCGATTGCAATTTCTCCCTTTGCAGGTTCCGGCTTGCAGGAAGATGTGGCAGGGCAGATTTCTCAAGTTGTTGCAGCGGATTTGCAGCGCTCGGGCTTGTTCCGTCCGATTGATCCGACAGCGCATATTCAGCAGGGAATGAATGTAGGCACCATGCCGCGCTTTGGCGATTGGAGAACCATTGGTTCTCAGGCTTTGGTGACTGGTTCCATTGCGCAGCAGGCAAACGGACAGATCCGGGCAGAATTTCGTTTGTGGGATGTGTTTGCCGGTCAGCAGTTGATTGGCCAGCAGTTCTTCACCACACCGGAAAACTGGCGTCGTCTGGCACACATTATTTCCGATGCGGTTTACCAGCGTTTGACTGGTGAGAAAGGCTACTTCGATACCCGTGTGGTCTTTATTGATGAAAGCGGTCCGAAGGATGCGCGCCGTAAGCGTCTTGCGATCATGGATCAGGATGGTGCTAATGTGCGCTACTTGACCCGTGGTGATGATCTTGTGCTGACACCTCGGTTCTCTCCTGTCTCACAGGAAGTGACCTACATGTCTTATGTGGGCGGTAATCCGCAGGTTTACCTGTTCAACATTGAAACTGGACAGCGTGAGGTTCTCGGCAACTTCCCGGGTATGACGTTTGCGCCGCGCTTCTCGCCTGATGGTCAAAAGGTCATCATGAGTTTGCAGCAAGGCAGCAACGCCAACCTTTATCTCATGGATTTGCGTACTCGCCGGACAACGCGTCTGACCAACACAGCTGCAATTGACACCAGTCCTTCCTTCTCTCCGGATGGAAGTCAGGTGGTGTTTGAAAGTGACCGTGGCGGTTCTCAGCAGCTTTATGTGATGAATTCTAATGGAAGTGGAGCAACGCGCATTTCCTTTGGTCCAGGTCAGTATTCTACGCCTGTGTGGTCGCCGCGCGGTGATTTGATTGCCTTTACCAAGGTGCATCAGGGGCGCTTCATGATTGGCGTTATTCGTCCGGATGGCAAAGGGGAGCGTATTCTCACCGAGGGCTATCACAACGAGGGGCCTGCGTGGTCTCCGAATGGACGTGTGTTGACTTTCTTCCGGGATACTGTGGGTGAGCAGGGCGGTCCTCAGGTCTGGACGGTTGACCTGACTGGCTATAATGAACAGCTGGTTCAGACGCCAAACTTTGCTTCAGATCCAGCGTGGTCTCCGTTGCTCGACTAATCAAAAAGCTGAGCCCCTAATTTCTTGCGGGAATTTGGGGGCATTAGCACTTCATTAACCAATAAATTCAAGTTACCCTTAACCAAGTTGGTCTAGGGCTTTTTTAACCCTCGGGGTTTGAGGGACAGGAGATTCTATAAATGTCAAAGACGCTGTTCGCGCGCGGAGCGCGTTTCGCCGCTGTGGTGGCTGTGTGTCTCGTCGCAGCAGCTTGTTCGCAGACACGCCCTGAACTAACCAGTGGCAATAGTTCTGTTGCAGCTGGCTCTGGACAGGACTTCGTTGTGAATGTTGGGGATCGTGTATTCTTCCTCAATAACCAGAGCTCCATTGATGGTTCTGCTCGAGCAGTGCTGGACAAGCAGGCTCAGTGGCTGCAGCACTATAAAAATTACTCAATTACTATTGAAGGTCACGCTGATGAGCGCGGCACCCGCCAGTACAACATTGCACTGGGTGCGCGACGTGCAGCTGCAGTTCGGGAATACCTTGTTGCAAAAGGCATTAGCCCAACCCGCATCAAGACTCTTTCCTACGGTAAAGAACGTCCGGTTGCGGTTTGTAATGCGGCTTCCTGCTGGAGCCAGAACCGTCGTGCTGTGACAGTTCTGAACGGTCAGTAATTGAGTTTGACTCGCTGAAATATGGAAAAGGCTTCTCTAAATTGGGGGAGCCTTTTTTGTTGAAACTCCTGCAAACTTGTAGGAGAACGGAAATTGGTCGGGGAGAAGCCGCAAATAGGAGAGAAACACTGAATGTGTGCCCTATTTTCGTCTTTTCCTCTTGCCAAGAGATGAGAAATTCCGACCCGGCCCCTGTAGGGTGTCTCAGGAGATAATTGATGGCTCTTTACCGACGTATTGCAACTAGCTTTGTTGTTCTTGCGCTTGTAACCTCTACAAGTTTACCAGCATCTGCGCAGCTTTTTGGTTCATCTAAAAATGATGAAACCGCACAGAACACTGCTCGCCTTGGTCAACTTGAAGAGCAGGTTCGCTTGCTGACAGGCAAGGTTGAAGAGCTCAATCACAAACTACGCCTGACTGAAGATGCGCTGCGGCGCTCTCAGGAGGACGTTGAGTACCGCCTGCAGCAGTTGGAAAATCCGGGTCAGACACCTCGCGTTGTCCAGCCTCCTGTTGTTCAGCAGCCGAGCACGACGGCTCCGACAAATAGGTCTCAGCAACTTTCTACGCTGAATACGCCTGCACAGGGAACGAATAGCGGTCCGTTGGATCTTTCTCAGATTGCACGCGGCAACAACGCTGCGCCTACCGGTTCCACACCTGCACCAAGTTCTGGTTCTCTTCAGTTCTCTGGCAGCGTGAATGAACTGCTGAGCGGTGATCCGCAGTCGGACTACAATGCTGTTTATGGTCTGATGGTAGGCGGTAACTACCCTGCCGCGACCGAGGGTTTTGATACTTTTCTTGGCATGTATCCTGATCATGAGCTGACTGCGAATGCGCAGCATTGGCTTGGCGAAAGCCTGCTGGCTCAGCGTCAGTATGAGAACGCTGCACAAGCTTTTCTAAAAAGCTATACTGATTTTCCTGAGAGTGAACTGGCTCCTGAAAGCTTGCTGAAATTGGGGACTGCCCTTACAGGTATGGGGAATGCGCCCGCTGCTTGTGAGACTTATAAGCAGCTTCTCGCCAATTTCCAGTTTGCAGCCCCTGCTGTGCTGGAGCAGGCCAAGGTTCAACAAAAACGTGACAACTGCCTCTAATCAAGTTGCTCTCTTTTCTTCCGACGAGCTGAATGAGCTTTTCGGAGAGTATAAGTCTTTCCGCCGGATCGCCGTTGGTGTGTCCGGCGGTGCTGATTCTATGGCTCTGCTTTACCTGTTGAAGCAGTGGACGCAGGAACTGGGGTTTTCTGCTCCTGAACTTTATGCTTTCACAGTCGATCATGGTTTGCGTGCTGAGGCTGCCAGCGAAGCTGCAGGCGTTGCGCAGTATTGCCGGCGCATTGACGTGCCACATGAGACCTTACATTGGATTGGTGAGAAACCGTCTTCAAACATCCAATCGGAAGCCCGAGATGCGCGCCATGCTCTTTTGCGACAGGCTGCTGAAGACCACGGATGTGAGGGGCTCTTTCTAGGTCATCATCTGGAAGATCAGGCAGAAACGTTTTTGACACGTCTGGCGCGGGGCAGTGGGGTTTATGGTCTTGCGTGTATTCGTAAGGACCGCGAGTTGGATGGATTTCAGATTTGCCGTCCATTACTCGAAATCAGCAAGGTTCGGCTCAAGTCGCTTTTGCATTCTGCCCAGGTGCCATGGTTTGAAGATCCCTCTAATGAAGATGAGCAGTTTACGCGTGTAAAATTTCGACAAGCGCAGCAAGAGCTCGACGAACTTGGGTTGACTGCGGCGAAGCTTTCCGACACGGCGCGACGCATGGCCCGTGCTGCTGATGCGATTGATGTTTGGGTGGATGAAGTAGCTGAGAAATCCTGTACGTTTCATAGTGCCGGACCCGTCCGTTTTGACAGTTCGTGTCTGGAGTACATTCCCGATGAGATTGGCTTGAGGCTGGTTGGACGGCTCGTCCGCTACATTTCTGGCGCGCCTTATATGCCGCGCCTTGCCAAGCTTGAGGGGCTTTATGAAACTCTGAAAACAGAAGATGGGAGCAGGGCGGCCACTCTAGGCGGGGTCAGGTTTGCGCTGGCGAAACCGCATGACGAATCTACCTGGTTTTGCTTTCGAGAGGCCGGCAGGGCTGGCTTGCCGGAGATTGAAGTTAAGCCGGGAGATGAAGGAATATGGGATGATCGCTGGCGTTATAAAGCGGCGCATTCTGCAGAAAGCTTCAAAATCACTTATGTTCAAAAAGAGCTTTGTGGAGATTTTGAGCTAGAAATTCCTGCTAACTGGCTGAAAACAGCATTTCTGACAGCTCCGCTTATTGTTTTTGCGGGTGGGGTATCCTACATGCCTTGGAAGAAGATTGGTCGAACAACAGCTGATGCTGATGTAAGATCGAGGACCTACGGGATTTCGATGGTTCCAGTGAGCAGAACATTTTGAGTAAATCTTAGTTTTGCTGGCGTTCTGTTAAATCTATGCATTTATGCTTTAGAGGAATGCAACTTGAACGTCTGGGCTGGTAAAGTCGGAATTAACGGAGCATCAATCCTGAATTTTCAGGGGTAACCGGCAAAATTCCGTTGGCCTTAAGAAAACTGAGAAAGAATCTGTGTCATTCTCAGGAAAACGTAGAAAGCCCATTAGGGCTCGCTATGATCTTGACAGAGACACGTGCGAGGATCGCCGCCACCTTGCGGTAAAGGGATCGAAATGAACACCAATTTCCGGAATTTTGCCCTCTGGGTGATTATCGGTCTGTTGCTGATAGCGCTGTTCCAGCTCTTTCAGAACCCGACCTCACGAAGTAACACTAATGAAATTGCTTATTCTCAGTTTATCAATCAAGCTGAGCAGGGCGATATCCGTGAGGTCACGATTCAACAACAACAGATTACCGGCAAATACAGCAATGGCGGTACTTTCCAGACCTATGCGCCTAGTGATGCCAAATATGTTGATGTGCTGCAAACCAAAGGCGTTTTGATTAACGCGAAGCCACCTTCCGAGAGTTTCTCTCTCTTTGGAGCCTTGATTTCATGGTTACCGATGCTGTTGATCCTCGGTATCTGGATCTTTGTGATGCGTCAGATGCAAGGTGGTGGTGGCAAAGCTATGGGCTTTGGCAAATCCAAAGCGAAACTGCTGACTGAAGCTTCTGGCCGTGTGACGTTTGAAGACGTTGCGGGCATTGACGAAGCGAAGGAAGACCTTCAGGAGATTGTTGAGTTCCTGCGTGACCCGCAGAAATTCCAGCGTCTTGGTGGTCGTATCCCACGCGGTTGTTTGCTTGTTGGTCCTCCAGGAACTGGTAAGACCTTGACAGCCCGTGCAGTGGCTGGTGAAGCAAACGTGCCGTTCTTCACCATTTCCGGTTCTGACTTCGTTGAAATGTTTGTTGGTGTTGGTGCTTCTCGTGTTCGTGACATGTTCGAACAGGCGAAGAAAAACTCCCCATGCATTATCTTCATCGATGAGATCGATGCTGTTGGCCGTCACCGTGGTGCAGGCCTTGGCGGTGGTAACGACGAACGCGAACAGACCCTCAACCAGCTCCTTGTTGAGATGGATGGTTTTGAAGCGAATGAAGGTGTGATCATCATCGCAGCGACCAACCGTCCTGACGTGCTTGATCCTGCGCTTCTGCGTCCGGGTCGTTTTGACCGTCAGATTGTTGTGCCAAATCCAGATGTCACTGGCCGTGAAAAGATCCTCAAAGTTCACATGCGTAAAGTGCCTTTGGCTCCAGACGTAAACGTGCATACACTTGCTCGTGGAACACCTGGTTTTTCTGGTGCTGACTTGATGAACCTTGTGAACGAGGCTGCGCTTCTAGCCGCGCGCCGCTCCAAGCGTCTGGTCACCATGGCTGAGTTTGAAGATGCTAAAGACAAGGTGATGATGGGTGCGGAACGTCGTACGCTTGTCATGACCGAAGAAGAGAAAAAGCTGACTGCTTATCATGAAGCTGGTCATGCGCTGGTTGCGATGCATATGCCTGCGTCTGATCCGGTACACAAAGCAACTATTATTCCTCGTGGTCGTGCGCTGGGTATGGTGATGCGGTTGCCTGAGAAAGATCAGGTTTCTCTGACCCGTGCGAAGTGTAAAGCTGACCTTGCTGTTGCTATGGGTGGCCGTGTGGCTGAAGAAATGATCTTCGGTTATGAGAAGGTTACTTCTGGCGCTTCCGGCGATATCCAGATGGCAACCAAGCTTGCGAAGGCTATGGCGACGCAGTTTGGCATGTCCGATAAGCTTGGCCCATTGCTTTACGGAGAAAACCAGGAAGAGGTCTTCCTTGGTCACTCTGTTGCGAAGAGTCAGAATGTTTCTGATGAAACCCAGAAAATGGTTGATGCGGAAATAAAAAGCTTCGTTAATCAGGGCTACGAGACCGCGAATAAGGTTCTGAAAGAGCATGAAGATCAGCTGCATCTGATTGCTCAAGGCTTGTTGGAGTATGAAACTCTCTCCGGTGATGAAATTCGCAAGATGCTTGATGGTGAGCAGCCTGTGCGTGATACCGGTGATGATAGTCCATCTACTCCGCGCTCTACTGGCGTGCCTACTGCCGGCGGAAAAAAGCATGGCGGTGAAGGTGAAGCTTCTGATGGGCTTAACCCACAGCCGCAGAGCTAACAGCCAGTCTTCTTGATGGCGCTTTAAAGTATTAAATGCCCGGCTGTTCAGTCGGGCATTTGCTATTGAGGCTCAATTGTTTGGCTTTGTATTGATGAGAATTCACCTTTGCTGCTGCGGCAAATTGCGGGTGAAACGTAATATTTGGACACATCATTTGACAGGACCAGGCAAGGGCAAGCGTGTATCACCATTTCAATTAGATTTATCGTGAGCGATACGCTCCGCATTTGAGAGTTCAGGGAAACATTAAATGTCGCGAAAATACTTTGGCACCGATGGAATGCGCGGTACTGCAAACAAGTGGCCAATGACCGCGGAAGTTGCGCTGAAGGTTGGAATGGCTGCTGGTGTGGTGTTCCGCCGTGGTAAATATCGGCATCGCGTGGTTATCGGCAAAGATACGCGCCTGTCTGGTTACATGTTTGAAAATGCTCTCGTCGCTGGCTTTACTGCGATGGGTATGGATGTTTTTGTGCTTGGCCCGATGCCAACCCCAGCGGTTGCAATGTTGACGCGTTCGTTGCGTGCTGACATTGGTGTCATGATTTCTGCGAGCCATAACCCATTCGAAGACAACGGGATCAAGTTCTTTGGTCCAGATGGGTTCAAGTTGTCTGATGAAGTTGAGCTTCAAATTGAACGTCTCATCGATAGTGACATGAGCCAAAGCTTGCCGGCACCAGACACTCTGGGTCGAGCAACGCGTATCGATAGCATGAAGGATCGCTACATTGAGTTTGCAAAGCGCACCTTGCCGCGGGATCTGAACTTGAATGGCATGCGCATCGTGATCGATTGTGCAAACGGTGCTGCCTATAAGGTTGCTCCAGAGATCCTTTGGGAGTTGGGTGCAGAAGTGTTCCCGTTGGGTGTTGATCCGGATGGCTTCAATATCAATAAGGACTGCGGTTCCACTGCACCAGATGCACTTGCAAAGAAGGTTCATGAAGTTCGGGCGGACATCGGGATCGCGCTGGACGGTGATGCAGACCGTGTGATCATCGTGGATGAAAACAGCAAGGTGGTTGATGGAGATCAGCTGATGGCCGTGATTGCTGAATCCTGGAAAACAGATGGCCGTCTCTCGGCGCCAGGCATCGTTGCGACCGTGATGTCGAATCTAGGTTTGGAGCGTTTCCTGAAAGGGCTTGGCCTTTCTCTTGAACGTACCAAAGTTGGTGACCGCTATGTTGTTGAGCGGATGCGTGAAGGTGGCTTCAATGTTGGCGGAGAGCAGTCCGGCCATATTGTGATGTCTGACTTTGGTACGACTGGCGATGGTCTCGTCGCTGCATTACAGATTCTTGCTTGCGTGAAGAAGACGAAGAAGCCGGTCTCAGAGGTTTGTAACCGATTCGTGCCAGTGCCTCAGGTCCTTAAGAATGTGCGCTATGCGAGTGGTAAACCTCTCGAAGATAAGGCTGTAAAAGCGGTTATTAAGGCTGGAGAAGAGAAGCTTGGTAAACAGGGTCGCCTTGTTATTCGCGCTTCTGGTACTGAGCCACTCATTCGTGTGATGGGTGAGGCTGATGATGCAAATCTTCTGAACAAGGTGGTTGATAGCATTGTTGACGCAGTTAAAAAGGCTGCAGCTAGCTAGCTGAAATTATTTAATTTATCGAGTTTTGAGAGCGGGTATCTTCGGATGTCCGCTTTCTTTGATTTGAAATCTGAGGGGTGCATAAGTAAATGTAAATTAACTTTCTAGCATTTGCTTGGTTTGTGTCTGTTAGTTGTTTGTTAATAATAAATATTAGGGTTAAGAATACTGGTTAATTTATAGGTAATTCTTTCTCTGTAGAAAGTGCTTAGGTTTTAATCAAGGGCAATCATCTCGCGTGACAGGTGCCGTTTGAGAGGACATAAGCATGAAGTATTTTAGTAAGGTGCTGACATTGAGCGCAGCTGCGCTGGTTTCGTCTGGTGTTGCTTATGCAGCCGACCTCCCAGCACCTGTATTCGTAGAAGAGCCAGAGCTCCCACAAGTGGAAATTGGTGGTGGTTGGTATCTGCGTGGTGATATCGGCTACAAAGTCTATCAGAATCCAAAAACGAAATTCTCTCATATCAAATTCAATGATGAAGAATTAGAGCCAACGGGAATTGTTGGTGTTGGTGTTGGTTATCGCGTGAATGATTTCATTCGCACAGATGTGACACTGGACTATGAATGGGATGCTGACTTTACGGCAAAAGCTGAGTGTATTGGTACTTGTAGTACCTCCGGCACCTCAGATGAGTTTGCGACACTCGATGTCTGGACTGTTCTTTGGAATGTCTATGCTGGCCTAGGGTATTACAATGGCTTCACTCCATATGTTGGAGCTGGTGTTGGTGCATCTTATGTGAACGCAAAGAACGTCCGTGCGATCAATCCAGATGGTACCAGAGTCAAATATCCAAAAGGACATTGGTGGAATTTCTCATGGGCTCTTATGGCAGGTACGTCCTATGAGATCGATGATAACTGGAAAATTGATGCAGGCTACCGCTATCTGAACATTGGTGCGGTGAAGACAAAGTCGTTCTCCAGCAATGGTAAGACCTCCGGTATCAAGTATGACAATCTCGCTGCGCATGAAGTGCGTGTTGGATTGCGTTATGAATTTGGTGGGTCTTCCAATGGTGGTTATGACCAGCCGATCGTCACAAAATATTAGGTCACAGACTGGTGCGTCTCCAGTTTAACTCCTGACCAAAACTTTCAAGAGCCTGTCCTGCGACAGGCTCTTTTTTTGATCAAAACCAGAGGATATGCGGAATTGAAAGATTGGTTATCCACTGGATGGATATGCAAAATATATCTAATCGTACGCAGCGTTTAATTGATTGAATGTTGCTCTGCAAAAAAAACATTTGTTGACGAGATAAGTCGTTTCGCATAGACCCGTCGGTGGGACACCCCTCCCCAACGAGGGGCACCTATCTGAAAGGGTAGTCATTATGACGAATACGACAATGCCGGCCACAAAACCGGTAAACCCGAACTTTTCTTCGGGTCCATGTGCCAAGCGTCCGGGCTGGACACTTGCAATCCTTGCAGATGCGCCTCTTGGCAGATCTCACCGTGCAAAGATTGGTAAGGCGAAGCTGAAAGAAGCTATCGAGTTGACGCGTGAAGTCCTCGAAGTGCCTGCTGATTACAAAATCGGAATTGTTCCTGCTTCTGATACAGGTGCTGTTGAAATGGCACTTTGGTCGCTGCTTGGTGCGCGCCCAGTTGATATGGTTGCCTGGGAAAGCTTCGGGTCCGGTTGGGTTAGCGATGTCATGAAGCAGCTCAAGCTTGCGGATGCACGCAAGATTGAAGCTGGCTATGGCGAGTTGCCAGACCTCAACTCTATAAATTTCGACCACGATGTGGTCTTCACCTGGAACGGCACCACCTCTGGTGTGCGAGTGCCGAATGGTGATTTTATTCCGGCAGACCGTAAAGGCCTGACCATCTGCGATGCGACTTCTGCTGCTTTTGCGCAGGAGCTGGAATTCGATAAGCTGGATGTTGTGACGTACTCCTGGCAAAAAGTGCTGGGTGGTGAAGCTGCTCACGGCATTCTGATCCTGTCGCCTCGTGCTGTTGAGCGCCTTGAGAGCTATACGCCTGCATGGCCGATGCCGAAGAT
Source organism: Pseudovibrio sp. Ad5 (assembly GCF_001623095.1). NCBI lineage: Bacteria > Pseudomonadati > Pseudomonadota > Alphaproteobacteria > Hyphomicrobiales > Stappiaceae > Pseudovibrio > Pseudovibrio sp. Ad5. The sequence goes on from NZ_LMCH01000010.1 coordinate 41,823, forward strand.
CTTTCGCCTTACTAAAGGTGGCAAACTGATCGATGGTGTGTTTGAGGGCGCCACCATCAACACGCCGAGTATGCTTTGCGTTGAAGATTATCTGGATGCTTTGGGTTGGGCCAAAGAACTGGGTGGCCTGAAAGCACTGATCGCGCGTGCTGATGCAAATACCGCTGCAATTACTACTTGGGCTAAGAAAACTGATTGGGTTGACTTCCTGGCAGTAGACCCGGCAACCCGTTCCAATACTTCTGTTTGTCTGAAGATTGTTGATCCGGAAATCACGAAACTTGATGACAAAGCGCAAGCTGCATTTGCCAAAGCGATCGTGAACCTGCTCGACAAAGAAGAAGTGGCATTCGATATTGGAGCATACCGTGATGCGCCGTCTGGTCTTCGGATCTGGTGTGGTGCAACGGTTGAAACTGCCAATGTGGAAGCGCTTATTCCTTGGTTGGATTATGCTTTTGCTGCTGAAAAAGCAAAGCTGGTTTCTGCTTAAAACTCCTTTTTTTGAACGAAAAAGTTCCGGTCGCCCTGTGTGACCGGTTAACCTGACGCAAGAAGTGTATCTGGCTCCCGCAACATGTGAATGGGAGGGTACCTTCGTTGACTTGAAAGGTTAGCCCGATGGCTCCTAAAGTTCTTATTTCCGATAAGCTCTCTGATAAAGCAGTTCAGATTTTCAAAGAACGCGGTTGCGATGTCGACTTCCTGCCAGACGTTGGCAAGGATAAAGAAAAACTCGCTGAAATCATTGGTAAATATGATGGTTTGGCGATCCGTTCCGCAACCAAAGCAACAGAGAAAATCATCAAAGCGGCGACTAACCTGAAGGTTATCGGTCGCGCTGGTATTGGTGTCGATAACGTTGACATTCCGGCAGCTACTGCCAAGGGTATCGTTGTGATGAACACGCCGTTTGGTAATGCCATCACGACTGCTGAACATGCGATTGCGATGATGTTTGCAGTGACCCGTCAAATTCCGGCTGCTGATGTTTCCACGCAGGCTGGCAAGTGGGAAAAATCCCGCTTTATGGGTAACGAAGTCACCTCAAAAACACTGGGTCTGGTTGGCTGCGGTAACATTGGTTCTATCGTTGCAGACCGTGCTATCGGCTTGAAAATGAAGGTGATTGCGTTCGATCCGTTCCTGTCTCATGAACGTGCTATCGACCTTGGTGTTGAAAAGGTTGAGCTGGAAGACCTCTTCAAGCGCGCCGACTTTATTACACTGCATACCCCGCTGACTGATCGTACCCGTAACATTATTGATGCGGATGCAATCGAGACCATGAAAGATGGTGTCTACCTCATCAACTGTGCCCGTGGTGGTCTCGTTGATGAAGATGCTCTGCGTGCTGCGCTGGACAGTAGTAAGGTTGCGGGTGCTGCGGTTGACGTGTTTACTGTAGAGCCAGCTAAAGAGAACGTATTGTTTGGTGCTCCAAACCTCGTATGTACGCCTCACCTTGGTGCCTCCACTTCTGAAGCTCAGGAAAACGTTGCGCTGCAGGTAGCTGAGCAGATGTCTGACTATCTGGTCAATGGCGCTGTTTCTAATGCTCTGAATATGCCGTCTATTACTGCAGAAGAAGCGCCACGGCTTGCTCCATTTGTGAAACTGGCGGAGCAGCTTGGTTCCTTTGCTGGTCAGGCGACAGAGACAGGCATCAAAGCGGTTCGTATTGAATACGAAGGCGATGTTGCAGAAATGAACGTCAAGGCTTTGACTGCTGCTGCACTTACAGGTGTTCTGCGTCCTCTGCTGCAAACTGTGAATATGGTTTCTGCTCCTGAAGTTGCTAAAGAGCGCGGCATTGTGATTGAAGATGTTCGCCGCGAACAGCATGGTGCTTATGAAAACTATATTCGCCTGACAGTTATCACTGAGCGTCAGGAACGTTCTGTTGCTGGTACGGTGTTTGGTGATCAGAAGCCGCGTATCATTCAGATCAAAGGCATCAACATGGAAGCAGAGCTTGGCGAGAACATGCTCTATGTGACCAACCAGGATAAGCCAGGCTTTATTGGTCAGCTGGGCTCCATTCTTGGTGATGCGAAGATCAATATCGCGACATTTAACCTTGGCCGTAAGGTTGAAGGTGAAGAAGCGATTTGTCTTGTTGAGATTGATGGTGAAATTGCTGAGACGACCGTGGATGAAATCGCTGCGATTGCGCAGGTGAACCAGGCGAAACTTCTGCATTTCCCTCAACAGGGCTAAGCTATTTTGGGGAATAGATTAAGAAAAGGCGGTCTTCGGGCCGCCTTTTCTTTTTCCGGTGGTCATATGACTAGTGGAAATTGCTTATCTTTGAACTTGGCTCCATGATGCAGGCTGGTTCCATTTTGAAGTAGAAAGCTATTATGAATATTGATCTGCTGCGCCGTCTCTGTGAAACCCCCGGCGTTCCTGGGCATGAGCATCGAGTACGCGAGATTATTCTGAAAGAGATTGAAGGCCTGTTTGATGATGTTCAAACGGATGCCATGGGGTCTCTTATCTGCCGCCGTGATGCACGCAAAGCGCCTGAAAATGGTGAGAAGCCAAAAAAGGTTATGCTGCTCTGCCATATGGACGAGATTGGCTTCCTTGTTTCGCATATTACCGAGAAAGGCTTTGTCTATGTACAGCCGGTTGGCGGTTTTGATGCACGCAATCTCTTCTCCCGTCGCGTGCTGGTCTCCACAGATGAGGGTGATCTGAAGGCGGTGATGAATCCAGCCGGGCGACCGGTTCACATTGCTCCGCCTGAAGAGCGCAAAAAGATCCCTCAAGTTACTGAGTTCATCATCGATCTTGGTTTAGGTAAGAAGACCGGGGAAGTGGTCAAGGTTGGTGACATGGTCACTCTTGATGAGCCGCTGATCGAGATGGGTGAAAAGGTTGTCTCCAAAGCGATGGATAACCGGGTTGCATGCTGGCTTGGCATTGAAGCTATGCGTGCGCTTGGCGATGCGGATCATTCCTGCGAAATCTATGTCGCTTTTACCTGTCAAGAAGAGGTTGGGCTGCGCGGTGCGAAGACTGCGGCCTATGCCATTAAACCGGATATTGGTCTTGGCGTTGATATTACGCTTTCCTGTGATACGCCAGGGGTGCCGGAGCAAGATCAAACGACTGAGCAAGGTAAAGGTTTTGGGCTTCACGTGAAGGACGGTTGGTTCATTGCTGACCTGGAACTTGTGAAAGAAATCGAAAATCTGGCTATTGAAGAAGAAATTCCATACCAGCGCACCATGTTAAACGGTGGTGGGCAGGATGGGGCAGCAGCTCAGCAAGCCGCTGCTGGTGCTAAAGCAGTCGGTATCATGGTTGGCACTCGTTATGTGCACACAGTGACCGAGATGATTGATAAGAGTGATCTGCTTGCTGCACGCGATATTTTGGCTGCTTATCTGAAGCGCTGCTGATACCGCTGACTGTTGCTTAATAAGAAGCCTCCAGATCCTAACTGTGGTAGGGTCTGGAGGCATTTTTGTTATGCGATTGCTTGTTTCTTGCCTATCCATTTGCTGGTTAAGCGACCATCGATCAGTAGCAGTGCAATGAAGATTGCTGCCATGCCAATCCAGTGGTTGGCTTCGAGGCGTTCATTCAGGAAAATTGCGCCCAGAATGATTGCGCTGACTGGTATTACAAGCGTGACAGAAGCTGCGTTGGTTGCTCCTGCGAGTTTGAAAAGCTGGAAGTACAGGATGTAAGCAAAAGCAGTGCAAGCGAGAGCGAGAACGAGAACGCTTGCCCATGTTGAAGCGGATGCCTCCATCAGTTGCTGAGTTGGCGCTGTATAAATAAGCGCAGGTATCAGCAAGATTGTTGAAGCGGAGAGCTGGCCGGTTGCCAGAGCTGCTGGTGGTAGCTTTTTGAGGCGCATGATGATGAACGCGGCGAATGCATACGAGAGAGCGGCCCCTAAAACTGCGAGCTGAGGCCAAACCTGATTGCTGGCACCGCTTAGAGCATCACTGCCAACCATGATGGCAACTCCGATAACCCCGATCACTGCCGCGATGAGCTTGGTTGCTGTCAGCTTCTCCTCATTGCTGAGGACCTGCATGACAATCATCGTGAAGATGGGTGTGAAGGCGTTGAGCACGGATGCTAATCCGGAGGCAATGTATTGCTGCCCCCAAAAGATGAGGGAGAAGGGGACTACGTTATTTAAGAAGCCCAGCAGGAGGAAGCTGCCAATCCATTTTGTAGAGAGCGGTATGGACTGCTTTGAGATGAGTAAGAAGCCCCACATGGCGAGTGCTGCGATTGCTACTCTTAAGAAAACAAGTGTGATGGGATTAAATTCTGCAACCGCGACTTTGGCAAAGAAAAATGCGCCACCCCACAGGGTGCCCAGCAATAGAAGAATAGACCAGCCCAGCCAGTCAAGTTTTTGTGCGTTCATAAAGCGTATTCAACTTAGTGAAATTTCTTGCAGGAATTGCAAAAAATGAGAAATTGGAACTTACGCTAGTAATATCACTTGCTGTTGTGCCTGTACCACCCGATTTGCGAGTAAAACAATCAACAGAGGTTCACTCTGATCGCAAAAATTACAGTCTTGGCCTAATTTTGAAGGAAAAGGGCTCGTATTTAAGAGATTGACAGATTATAAGGCGCTGTAACTGCGCCCCGGCTCTTACGCCGGGGTTTCTTATGTTGTCTCTCACGATTTGCATTCTGAGCTGGCAAGCCACTTTATACAGAAATAGCAAATCGTATGACGGCGTATTTTAGGAATACGCTGGCAGCCGCAGGAGGGCTGAAGAATCATGGCCAACGTTGTCGTAGTTGGGTCACAATGGGGTGACGAAGGTAAGGGTAAACTTGTCGATTGGCTCTCTGAGCAAGCCGACATCGTTGTACGCTTCCAAGGCGGACACAATGCAGGTCATACGCTTGTAATTGACGGAACGAGCTACAAGCTGGCACTGCTGCCATCTGGTGTTGTTCGTGGGAAACTTTCTGTCATTGGCAATGGCGTTGTGATTGACCCTCATGCACTGGTTGCTGAGATTGCACGTCTTGAAGAGCAGGGCGTTAAGATCTCCCCGGAAATCCTGCGTGTTGCTGACAATGCTACTCTTATTTTGAGCCTGCACCGCGAGCTTGATGCTTTGCGTGAAGATGCAAGCCCGGCAGGCACCAAAATCGGTACCACCAAACGCGGTATCGGCCCTGCTTATGAAGATAAAGTCGGTCGTCGTGCAATTCGCGTGATGGACCTGGCAAACATGAGCACGCTGCCAGCCAAGATTGATCGTCTGCTGACCCACCACAACGCTATTCTGCGCGGTCTGGGTCGCGATGAGATCTCTGCTGAGACCATCTACAAAGAGCTGGAAGACGTAGCTGATAAGATCCTGCCGTACATGGATAAAGCCTGGTACATGCTGGACAAAGCGCGTCGTGAAGGTAAGCGTTTGTTGTTTGAAGGTGCGCAGGGCGCGCTGCTGGACAACGACCACGGCACTTATCCGTTTGTAACCTCCTCCAATACAGTTGCAGGTCAGGCTGCTGCTGGTAGTGGTCTGGGTCCAAACTCCATCGATTACGTTCTGGGTATCACCAAAGCTTACACTACTCGTGTAGGTGAAGGTCCATTCCCAACCGAACAGCAGAATGAAGTTGGTGAGTTCCTCGGTACCCGTGGGCACGAGTTTGGAACGAACACTGGTCGTCGTCGTCGGTGTGGCTGGTTTGATGCAGTGATTGTCCGTCAAACCGTTTGCACCAGCGGAATCAATGGGATTGCATTGACAAAGCTTGACGTTTTGGACGGACTGGATGAAATTAAGATTTGTGTTGGTTATGAGCTAGATGGTGAGCGAATCGATTACCTTCCGGCATCTCAAGGTGCTCAGGCGCGGGTTGTTCCTATTTATGAGACCCTGCCTGGTTGGAAGGAAACGACCAAAGGCGCACGGACTTGGGCAGAATTGCCAGCACAAGCTGTGAAATACGTTCGGCATGTTGAAGAGCTGATTGGTGCTCCGGTTGCTCTGTTATCAACAAGCCCTGAACGTGATGACACAATCCTGGTTCAGAATCCATTCCAGGATTAAGTCTTGAAATGAAGCTCTGGGGGCAATGGGCAGTTAAATGGCGGACTACAATTCCGTTCTAAAAAAAGCGGTAGCTGGTTTACAAGAGAACACAGGTTCTGCACGGCGGGCAGTTTATCAACGCGCGCGGAATGCAATTGTAAAGCAACTTAAAAGTTACGACCCACCTCTGTCTCCCTCCCAGATCACTGAGGAGCAGCTGAAGCTTGAAGAGGCCATTCGTAAGGTCGAAGCGGAAGCTGCTCGTGAGTCTCTCGGGTTGGGGCGGTCTAAAACCACCCCAGCTCCAAGTGCTCCAAAACCTGCAGCTCCAGAAATCTCTGCTGCATCTTCACCCGCTGGCGATACGCCTAAGGCAGGTACAAAGGCCGATACTCCAGCGCGCGATGAGCCGAAAGCACCTGCTGCTAAAGCAGACGTGTTTAAAGAGGCGGTTCGTGCTGCTCAGGATCTCGGCAACGCCGCACATCAAGCCAATCAGATGGCGCGTGATCAGCTGCCTGAAGCTTCCAGCGAGCGCAAAGAGCCTGACCTTGGCTCCATGGATGACAAAGAGACGGGTGAACCTGCTGCGTCTCTGCCAACCAAAGGTGCTGTTGAGACGAGCGCAGAAGAGCGCTCTTGGGTGCCGGGTGAGGCACGCCGAACCAAGCTGGAAACAAAAAGTAAGTCGCGTCCTGAGATCGATGAGCCTGCCAAGGTTAAGCCAAAGACAAGCCGTAAGCCTGCTTCCTCCCGCAAGCCAGCCGTTGCGCAGCGCGTTGGCGATGCGATTGAGCAGGAAGAAGGGCTGAAGCCTTCCAATACATCGGGTATTGTCGGCATCATTGTGGTCATACTGATAATCTTGGGCGTTACCGCAGGTGTCTATAGTCTGCGCGATGTTATTCTCTCTTTAGTGCTTCCAGTTGAAACCGGTGAGACTGTTGCGCCAGAGAGCGCACCTTCTAATGAAGATGAGCCGCTTCGGGTTCAGCCGGAACGCACGCCAAAGAAGAACACTGACCGCTTGTTGCCATCAGATGAAGGGGCAAAGGTTTCTCCGGATGCGACACGGGTGCAGACTACCCGGATTACCCGGAATTCTTCCAGCGCAGCGCCAACCGAGGCAGTAACTGAGCCTCCAGTCGTGCGTGTGGTCGAAGCTCCAGCAGCACCGGTAGAAGACACGCCTTCTGCGCAGGTTTTGCCGGTGACCGAACCTGCACAGCAGAGTACTGCAGTTGAGACCAATTCTGTACCACCTGCTGAAACCATTGGAACCGAAGCTGCGGTTTCTCCTGTTGCACAACAGAGCATACTTTACGAAGAGGCTTTGACGCCGGGTGCGGCAGGTTCTGCATCACGCGGGAACGTTGTTTGGTCATTGGATGAAGCTAATGGCGATTCTGTCATCAAGGCTGTTGCGACGCTGCCATCTCGTAACTTCTCTGTTGAGATGACGTTGAAGCCGAATAGTGATCAGTCTTTGCCAGCCAGCCATCTGCTTGAGCTGAACTTCATCTTCCCAGAAGGATTTGATGGCAAAGGTGTTGAGAAGGTGCCTGGCCTGATCCTGAAGAAGACAGAGTCCGAAGCAGGTGATCCGCTTGATGGTGCTGCCGTGAAGGTTTCTGACACTCTCTTCTGGATTGCGCTGTCTGACAGTGATGAAGAAAAAGCAAAGAACCTGAAGCGTCTTTCTGAGCGTGAGTGGATTGATGTTCCACTGCTGTATAACAGCGGTCGCCGTGCAATGTTGACCTTTGAAAAAGGTACAACCGGCAACAAAGTTATCGCAGAGGCAATCAAGAGCTGGAAGTAATCTAGTTTCAGATATTTAGATTAGATTTCAAAGGCCTTGGCTCTCTCAGAGCTGAGGCCTTTTTCATTATGCTGTCGTCCGTCAGAGCAAAATCTGCTTGCATCCTTCAGCAGAAACGCGCATGTTCCTTGCTATTCCGAGGGGTGCTTTTCTTTCGAAAAGCTGAGATTGCGATGAGCTAAACCCTTTGAACCTGATCCGGGTAATGCCGGCGAAGGGACGGGACCTGAGCCATTCTTCCCGGATCTCCATGTTTGCATTTTGCTGTAACGGGAGCTCCTGTGCTGAAAACATCCCAGAGAGCTAATGTAGCTCCGTTCTTCCGCCTGTTTGTGATGCCCAATACCATTGTTGGGAGTCTGCATGCTGAAGCGAGCTTTGAAACGAATTCTCCGAAGTCTTTTCGGGATTTTGCTTTTTATCGCCATTTGGGAAAGTGTGGTTCGGATTGGAGAGTTTCCTCCGTTTCTCTTGCCAGGTCCGGCGGCGGTTTTTTCCGCTTTTCTCAATCAGGGCGTCTTTCTGCTGCATCATGCAGGCATTACCGCTTGGGAGACTGTTCTCGGTTTTCTCTTTGGCGTGAGCGCTGGAGCTTCGCTGGCTGTTTTGCTGGCAGTGTCTCCTCGGATACGCCTGTTTCTGCTGCCTCCGATTGCAGCGACCCAATCTCTTCCTGTGTTTGCAATTGCACCGCTTCTGGTGCTGTGGTTCGGCTTTGGGCTCGCCTCCAAGGTTGTGATGGCCGTGATTGTGATCTTCTTTTCTGTGACCTCGACCTTCTTCGATGGTTTGCGCAGGACTGATCAATCACTGCTCGACCTTGGCAAGCTGCACGGTCTGAACCGCTGGCAAACACTTCGCTACATTCGCATTCCAGCCGCCTTGCCATCTCTGGCTTCTGGTATGCGCATTGCAGCGGTGTTCGCTCCTATTGGGGCGGTGGTTGGAGAGTGGGTTGGTGCAAAAGGGGGACTAGCTTTCATCATGTTGCAATCCAATGCACGCATGCAAACAGCGACGATGTTTGCGGCGTTGATTTTGCTTGCGGTGATGGTGTTGAGCCTGAGGGCAGTTGTTGAGTTCGCCACTTCTCGGATGATCTATTGGCAGAAAGAGATCTAGGTCTCAGAGTATGAGGACGTAACCTTATGAAAAAACTAGGTATGCTGTTTGGTGCGGCAATGCTTGCGAGCACGCTTCAAGTGCAAGCAGCGGACAAGCTGACTGTGTTGCTGGATTGGTTTGCGAATCCAGACCATGCACCAATCGTGGTTGCCAAGGCACGGGGTTTCTTTGAAAAAGAGGGCCTTGATGTTGAGCTGATTGAGCCTGCTGATCCTTCCATGCCACCAAAGCTTGTTGCAGCAGGGCAGGGTGATATTGCGGTTTCCTATCAGCAGACGTTGCACCCTCAGATTGATGAGGGCATGCCGTTGATGCGGATCGGGACGCTGGTCTCTACACCTCTGAACACGCTAATTGTTTTGGAAAACGGACCGATCAAGGAGATTGCAGACCTGAAAGGCAAGCGTATTGGTTATTCCACATCCGGGTTTGAGAACGCCATGCTTGGGAAGATGCTTTCCAATGCAGGTCTAAGTTCTGATGATGTGGAGCTGATCAACGTAAACTTCTCGCTCTCACCATCTTTGATGGCTGGGCAGGTTGATGCGGTGATTGGTGGTTATCGTAACTTCGAGCTGAACCAGATGGAGATTGAAGGTGCGAAAGGTCGCGCGTTTTATCCTGAAGAGAACGGTGTGCCTGTCTATGATGAGCTGATTTATGTGGCTCACAAAGACAAGCTGGATGATCCGCGTTTGAAGAAGTTCATCAATGCGATTGAGGCAGCTACCGTTTATCTGCTTAATAATCCGCAGGACTCCTGGAAGAGCTTCCTTGAGATCTATCCAAATCTGGATGATGAGCTGAACAAGCGTGCCTGGGCGGATACTCTGCCGCGTTTTGCCAGCCGTCCAGCTGCTTTGGACAATGGTCGCTATGAACGGTTTGCAAACTTTCTGATTGAGCAGGGGCTCATTAAAACAGCGCCTCCAGTTGAAACCTACGCGGTTGAACTGCGCTAACCGGTATAGGTCTAAACTAAAATTTGAGCCTCCGAGTTTCGGGGGCTCTTTTTATTTGCAGGCCAAATGCCGTTATTGCGCTGCATCCTTGACCGCTTCGTGTTGAGCCAGATCGCTAAGGATGTATTTCTCAAAAGCAGCATAGATGGTGTTGTACTCGCCCTCAGAGAGTGATTTGCATTCATCTACCAGTGTCAGGGCTTTCTTCTTGTCATTCTCCTCAAACAGCGCGAAGACCATGTTGCAGTGGACGTTCTTGAGCTTGAGGAAGTTTTCTGAGAAGGCGAGCGACGGATCACCTAGCAACGCAAACGAACGCATCTGGTAACGGCTGGTTTTGACTGGAATTGTCTCCAAAGCTGCCAGTTCAGGCATCTGACCGCGTGTGGTTTCGCACATAAGAACGCTATGACCGGCATCTTTGCAATGACGGGCTAAATCTTCTGCTAAATCAACGCATTTACCGAGCGGGGCGTACCTGAAATGACGCCGTGTACCTGTTTCGCCAAGCGTTGCCAGGCCGGTTGAGATGCCGATATCGATTGTGACCGCGTGGTCCTTCATATTTTTCTGGTTGAAGTTGAACCGGTCCTTGAGATTGAAGCGCTTCATTTGCTTCTGCATTTCAATCGCTGTTCGACCGGCATGAGCAGCGTGGAATGGATCATCGAGCGGCGCGTTCCAGTAAGCGTTCAAGCCGGATGTGCTCAGCGTGTTCAGTGTACCATCGTGGATATGCACTTCATCGAGATGAGCTGTTTGGAAGCCGTTGGAGAAGCCTGCGAGATCCTGAGGAGACAAACCCTCATAATACCGGTGAAAGTGCCTCAAACGTGTCGAGAGGCTCGTGATTTCACGTTGCTGACCCTCAAGAGGGAGTTGCTCTGACTTCGCGAGTACTTTTTGCATTTGTTTGGGAGAAAGAATTCCTGCAAATCGTTCAGTTGTTTGGTTTCTGTGACTCTTGAATGTCACACGCCGGATTGTGCAGGAGAAAGCGAATATCAGCAGGACAACGAAGGATGGGAAGAATGGCTCAAGGACGGTGTTTTGCAGAGCGAATTGGTGGAATGCAACTCCGTTGATGACCAAGACAGCGACGCCTGTAAGTGACAGACTTAACCAGAAACCTTGCGTGGCGGATATGATCGCAATGGCGATGCCAAATCCGATTAGTGCCAGGATTTCAGCATATTGTGCCCAGGTGGATACATTGAGGAAGTTGCCAGACTGAAGTGTTTGCAGTGCCTGTGCATGTCGTTCTGAACTTCTGTCCTGAGTGCCTATGACGAACTGACTTCCAGAAGCTGGTGGCCAGAGTTTGGAGGATACTCTGTTCTTTAAGACATCGCTCGCCGCAAGGATGAAATTGCTGGCATTGTTTGTTTTGAACACCAGCATTTCCGTCTCTTCAGTGACAGGAATTTGGATATCAGTGCTTTTTAGCTGATAGCCATCTTCTGCTTGCGTGACTTGGAACGGTTGCGTGTTTGTCTGATTGGACAGGCTCCATGCCGCTAATGCGAGAGATGGCAACTGCGCTGTGTCGCTTTGGAGTTGAAGTGGATAGAACAGCGCATTTGAACCGTATGCGTATTGGGTGTCGCTTTGATACCCTGTGGCCTGCGAGAACCTTATGTAGTTGGAAAGAGGAGGTTTTTCAGCTACGGCCTCGCTCAACGGTCTGCTGAGCAGGACTGGGTAATGAGAGATGATGGTTTGTAAGAGCAGGTCGTGATTTGGATAAGTTGCCCTCAAGGAGGGCTGCAGATCGTCGTAGATTCTACTTCTTAAGGTGGGGGAGGTTGGATCGGCTTTTCTGAAGTCTGCATCTATAATCAGAAGCTTGGGATTATACTCCCCCAGTTTTTGAAGGATTTGTGCAAGCTCCAGACGCTGATATATCGGCTCCTGCGTTTGCTGGATTGATTCTGGCGTAAGATGGATCGTGTAAACTGGCGGCGTAGAAGTTGTGTTTGGCCATGCCAATTGCAGCGCGTTTTGGCTGAGATATCCGACGTTATCCAGTACCTGCGGGTATAGGGTACGGACAAGTATTGCTATTGCAATGAATAGACAGGATACAACCGCTGCAAGTGCACGGTTGGTTTGTGACAGCCAGCTAGAGCCGAACATGTAATTCCCCCCAAAAGGGGAAGTGACCCAACTCACATAAATTCCCCTCATCATTAACCTTAGGAAAGCTCTGAGGGGACGACAAGCTTAGCTGTTTATTTAAAAGGGTGTTCCTACAGTTGATTTGTATTTTAAGTTAATTCAACTCAACTTTTATGCAGCTGAGCGTCTTAAAGCACTTTGCAGCCATGTTGACTACGTGAGTTGCTTTAAGTTTTAGCCTTACCTGAGAAATCGGTAGCCCCGTGAGGGGAGCACACTTTATGCACCTGCCTCATGACCTGCCATTGCCATGGCGCTTTCCTGAACGGCCTTTTGAACCTTCTCAAAAGCACGCACTTCAATCTGGCGTACACGCTCGCGGCTTACGCCAAACTCGGTCGAGAGTTCTTCCAGAGTGATCGGGCTTTCAGAAAGTCGACGAGCTTCAAAAATGCGGGTCTCGCGCTCGTTCAGTACGCCCATTGCGTTTTTCAGCATATCGCGGCGGACATCGTATTCTTCCTGCTCAGCCAGAACTGCTTCCTGACTCTCGGCATCATCCACGAGCCAATCCTGCCACTCGCTGGATTCACCTTCGCTGGAGCGCAGAGGTGCGTTCAGGGAAGAGTCGCCACCCAGACGGCGGTTCATGGAAACAACTTCTTTCTCGGTTACACCGAGAGTTGTCGCAATGTGCTGGACCTGATCCGGACGCAGATCACCATCTTCAAACGCCTGAATTTTGCCTTTGACGCGACGCAGGTTGAAGAACAGGCGCTTCTGGTTTGCTGTGGTGCCCATTTTAACGAGCGACCATGTGCGCAGGATGTATTCCTGAATGGAAGCCTTGATCCACCACATGGCGTAGGTTGCCAGACGGAAGCCTTTGTCCGGTTCAAAGCGTTTTACAGCCTGCATCAGACCAACGTTACCTTCTGAGATAACTTCGCCCAGAGGCAAGCCATAGCCACGGTAGCCCATTGCAATTTTTGCAACGAGGCGCAGGTGAGAATTTACAAGTCTTTCAGCAGCTTTAGGTTCGTCGTGTTCCCGGTAGCGCTTGGCGAGCATGTACTCTTCCTGCGGCTGAAGCATCGGGAATTTTCTAATCTCATCTAAATAGCGGCTTAAACCGCCTTCGCCACCCGTGAGGGCTGGTAGGTTACGGGCCATAAAGCACCCCTCCTTGCTTGGTGTTCCCGCCTGATCGAAGGATCAGGCTTTTCGGCAAACACACATTGGTGCCTTCAGATGAAGCGCACCTGAAGTGTCTATATGGGAACATTGTGGCCAAAACGCTACCAGATCGGCAATCTTTTTGGCCTAAATTTTTCGTAATGATTGAAGAATACCAGCAAAATCAGCGGGTAACTCCGATTCAAACTTCATGAATTCCTGCGTTCTTGGGTGCGCAAACGCCAAAAGTCCTGCATGCAGGGCCTGTCGCTTGAAATCCGCCAACTGGGTTTTCAGTGGTTCTTGGAATTTATTGTATTTGGTTCTGAATCCGGAACCGTAATCCATATCACCTATTAGCGGATTTCCGATGTGGGACATGTGTACGCGGATCTGGTGGGTTCTGCCTGTTTCCAGACGGCACTCGATCAAGCTTGCAACGGGTGCTGCATCCTGAGGGCCAAACCGTTCCTGCACCTGCCAGTGAGTGATGGCGTGGCGACCGCCGGTTTTCAGCACCGAGATTTTCTGCCGGTTTGCCGTTGAGCGGGCAAGGTTGGCGTCTACTGTGCCTTTTGGTGCTGTTGGGGCACCCCAGACAAGAGCCTTATAAGCGCGCTCCAGTGGGCCGGTTTTGCCATGGTCGGCAAACTGAGCTGCGAGGCCCTGATGGGCCATGTCGTTTTTAGCAACAACGAGCAGACCTGTTGTGTCTTTATCGATGCGATGAACGATGCCAGGGCGCTTGACGCCGCCAATACCAGACAAAGATGAACCGCAGTGGTGAATCAAGGCGTTGACCAGTGTGCCCGTTGGGTTTCCGGCACCTGGATGCACAACAAGGCCCGCAGGTTTGTCGATGACGATCAGGTCGTCATCCTCAAAAACGATATTGAGCGGGATGTCCTCTGGCTGCGGTTCTGCGTCTTCCGGCTCTGGAACAATAAGAGTGATTGTATCTCCGGCACAGACTCTATATTTAGGCTCCAACACCGTGCGCTGGCCAATTTGAACCTGACCAGCCCGGATCAAGGCTTGAAGTCGGTTGCGACTGAAGTCATCTATATGCGCAGCAAGCACAGCATCCAAGCGGCGACCGGTATCTTCCGGCTCCGGGGTGATGACTGTTGGTTGCTGCTCGTCGGCAATTACAGAGTTTGTGAGTGGCTGGGTGCCCTCAGGAGATTTATCGTTCATGCGTGATCCTAATACTGACAGCGATGAGACTGTACAGAACGAACTTGATCCAGCAGCTTTGAGGCTTCAAGGGAAGTTACGTCGCCTCCTGATGGGATCAAGCCTTGTCATGGTGCTTGGCTTATTAGCTGTCTTTGCGGCTATCTTCTATAAGATTAACGCCGGCAATTCCAATGTTAGCGCAGATAGTATTGCTGCAACAATTGCGATTGGCCCTGAAGCACAGGTTATATCTGTTACTCAGATGGACGGAAATCTGGTGATGCTGATCAAAGAAGGTCCGACGCAGGCTCTTGTCTATGTTGATCCTGTCACCGGACGAAAAATCGCACGTACGGATTTTGTTGCGAGATAGGTGGATAAACCCCCTTTTCTTTCGAGGAGGGGGCTTGCCAAGCGGGGGATTAGCCAATATACCCCCGTCCATCGCGAAAGCGAAGCCTAGGCGCCCATCGTCTAGCGGTTAGGACGCCGCCCTTTCACGGCGGAAACAGGGGTTCGATTCCCCTTGGGCGTACCAAAGGCTTCTATTGCGATACCAGGCAGTTATCTGCTTGAAGACAAGACTATGAAAAGTCTTCTCACTATGTGAGCGCCCATCGTCTAGCGGTTAGGACGCCGCCCTTTCACGGCGGAAACAGGGGTTCGATTCCCCTTGGGCGTACCATAGTTGTCTTCTCAATACCGAGTGGTTATCTGCTTGAAGACCGAGCTTGAAAGAGTTCTCTCACTTTGTGAGCGCCCATCGTCTAGCGGTTAGGACGCCGCCCTTTCACGGCGGAAACAGGGGTTCGATTCCCCTTGGGCGTACCACTTTTTATCTCCCCAATACATCTTTGATAAATCTGAGCGCAGAGTTTTTCTCACGACGTATGCGTTGTGTTTGAGCTATATGATCCGCGATTTTGCAAAGAAGAAGATGTGGTCTTGGTTCCCCTAGATAGGGGGATGCAGCACTTCGAGATTGCGAATTGGTGTTTTGCAGCAAGCAGTCCTGGGACGTGATTTAGAACCAGCGGCCGTTTAGTCCTGCACCCAGGTGATGGTCTTCTTTGTCCCCGTCAACATCAGCCCAGAGTTTTTCGTCTGTCTGAGATTCATTGCTAACGGTTTTTGCCAGGCTTTCGCTGAGTTGAGCATTCATTTCTTTCAGGGCATCGATGTCATCAAGAACTTCGATGCGAGCCTCAGCAGTCTGGAGTTTGCTTTTCAGTGCAGCCGGTTTCTTGCCAGCAAACCTATTGGCACTGTATGGCCGTTCCATTACGCGAGTCACAGTTTGTCCCTCTTCGCTTTTTTAGCTGAACTTTGATAAGACAGTGTATTGATCCGCGTGAGCTTTAACGGGCTTCTTTGGGCGGTATCATGACAAAGATGGAAAAAGTTGCAGCTTGTCCCCTTTTTGTGACGTATTAGTACTAAGAGTAGGGGAGCAGAGGCAAGAGGACTTTTGTTTTGAACTCATCTAATAGTCGTCTGGATGCTTCTGTGCTTTTGGCTATAGTACTGTGAAACATCGCAGATTATAGACTGATGGCAATGTACAAAAAAATTATCGGACTTGATTCATGATGCTGGTTTCGCGCCACAACTCTATTCTTGATATTGCCCGAGAGACCGGGAAGGTGGAAGTTGATGAACTTGCCACACGGTTTTCTGTGTCTCCTCAGACAATACGTAAAGACCTGAAAGAGTTGAGTGACCAAGGATTGCTGACCCGTGTGCATGGTGGCGCACTTTTGGCATTTGGCGTTGAAAACCTTGGCTACTCTGCTCGTAAAGATCTGGCAGGCAAAGAAAAAGAGATTATCGGGCAGGCGGCAGCGGACCTGATCCCGGATCGAGCTTCTTTGTTCGTGAATATCGGAACGACCACAGAGGCGGTTGCGCGGGCACTCATCCAGCGCAGTGGCCTGATGATCATTACCAATAACCTTAATGTCGCGAGTACGCTGCGCCCGTTCTCAGAAAATGAGGTCATCATTTCTGGTGGGCTGGTGCGCGCAACTGACGGCGGCATTGTTGGTGAGGCGGCTGCAGATTTTATTCGCCAGTTTAAGGTTGATTATGCTGTGATCGGTGTTTCTGCTCTGGATCGTGACGGAGCGCTTCTGGATTATGATTATCGTGAGGTGCGCGTGGCACAGGCGATCATTGAGAACGCACGGCACGTTATTCTGGTGGCTGATCAGACAAAGTTCGAGCGTTCGGCGCCTGTCCGCATCGGCCATATTGCTCAGGTGGATACGTTTGTGACGGACACTCTGGTTTCTCAGGACTACCGGCAGCTGCTGGCTGACAATGAGGTGCGATTGGTTGAAGTGGCTGGTAAGGCTCAAAATGAGTCGGGTAGTGGCTCGCGAAGTACGACAGAGGCTTAAGCCTCTGCTTGGAGCTGTGTAGAGCGCGTCGAGTTCATGCGCATTCACACATCAAGCTCTAACTCTATATTTTCCGCGTATTCTTATCCGTAAACCGGGATCGATCTGCAAGAAACAAAAAAGGCGCCTTTTGGCGCCTTTGTCTTTGGATCAAGTTATTTGGGTTTAACCGCTCGAGCTTCCGGTTTTTCTAGCGTCTGCGATACGCTCCGCCAGATTTTTATCGGACTGGGGCGCGGGTGCTGCATCATCGGCCTTTGCAGCCGGAGTGCTTTTTGACGCGGCTGTCTTACTTGCTGCAGCTGGCTTACGGGTGCGAGGCTTTGCTGGTGCGCGCTTGGCACGTGTCGGTTTCGGCTTTGGTGCGTCTGCCTTTGGAGCACCTGCGGCGATCGTGCTGAGATCGTTCAGGACTTCGTCGTACTTTTCAGAGAGTGGTGGGTTCTCCGAGATTGCCTTCGCTGTAATCTGAGCCGCCAAATCTTTCAGTTCATTGCGCAGATCGACGGCTTCTTCGATCTTAGAGGAACTGTTTGTTCTCTCCTCAAGCTGCTTTGTCAGCTGCTCGATGGTTTTTTTTGCTTCGTCCAGATCGTTTTCTAGGCTTTTCATAGGCTCGGGCGTTTTAATGTTCGGATTCCTGGTGCTGCGCTTGGCAGTTTTTTCATTTGCCGCTTTTTCGAGTTGAAGCGCGTGCTTTAGGTTATCGCGCTCTCGTTCCAGCGAACCATAACGGCTCTTCAGTTTTGTGAAAGACCGTGAGGCCAGTTCGGCGGCTTCTGCTGGAGATGTTGGCTGATGTTTGGTTTCAGACTCAGCAGTCATTTCCGAAACTTGCTGGGAGATCTGCGTTGCCAGTTCTGCCAGAGGGTTGTCCATGTCCTGTAGGTCCGAGGTATCGATTGGACCTATCGGTTTGGTTGCAACTTCTTCTTCTTTCAGCTCTGCATCCAGCTCACGTGTTTTATCCGCAGCAGCCTGTTTGCTGAGTTGGATGATCTCAGCGGACGTGGTCTGATCTGCAGTTTGTGCTGCAGCTTCATCCTGAACTTCTGCTTCGGGTTCTGTCGTGATGCGATCATCTGCAGAGAACGGGATCGGCTCGGATGGATTTCTACGGCGGAGGAAGCGTGTTGCTTTCTGAGCCATGTTCTTCCGCTCGCGGGCTGATTTGAGCTGAACAACGCAGAGCTCTTCTTTGAGCTCTGCAAGTTGGGCTTCAGCTGCTGAACGGGCAGATGCGTTCTCAGCGAGTTTTTCCGTCATCCCTTCGAGGCGCACCTCCATCTGACGGATCGCAATGGCATGTTGAGCGCGTAATGCGTCTTTTGCCATTGTGGCACGGGCATAGCTTATGGGGTTGGACGTCTCAATCGCTTTCCGCGTGAGGCGTACAGCACGGCCCCAGATAAAGGGGAGGGCGGCGAGCGCTAGAATGCTCGCGAGGAAGAAACCCAGTGCAATGTATAGTGCAATTTCAATCACAAACTATGCCTGATCTGTTGAACGGTGTGAGGGACTGCCGCAGACTTAAGCGCATTCTCTCACACACTAACTTGCCAAAATATAACTAACGCAGGGTTAGTTATATCAGAAAGGATTCCATGTTGGCTTCCTAGTAAATTTCAAATAGCCCATGTTGAGGCCAAGGCGAGCGCCAACGCCTGCACGAACAGGCACAACGAAGATATCGTTGTTGGACAGAACCTGCATGCCGAAGCCGCCGACAAGGTAGGCTGAGCCCTTAGCGCCAACATAGCGGCGATAGATGGCATCGACACTTGGCAGATCGTAGACCAGCATCATAACGCGGGCGCCGTCACCGCCAACATCAAAGCCCAGGGATGGACCTTGCCAGAAGATCTGATGGTTGCCAGCGTTGCGAGTGTACAGTGTACCTTCGCCATAAGCAGCGCCGGCGAAGAACGCTGCTGAGCCTTCCTGCCCCAGGATATATCCGTTTGGTTCGCCGTACTGCTGAACTGCACGCTCAACAACCTTTGCGAGGCCGGTGGAGATGGAACCGAAAAATTCGCCACCGGCCGTGATGATATCTTTTTGGTGGTATCGCGACTGATCAACGGATGATTGCGCAAATGAATGTGTATTGAGCGCCAGCAGTGCGAAACTGGCGCAAAGGACGATTGCAGCTTTGTTGCGCAGATTGGCGAACAGGCTCGTCATCATGCCAACGTCTCCTTCTAAGAAACCCGAGAATTTGGATTGTTCAGAGCAATTCAAATGTTAAGGGCATAGTGCAACTTTTAGGTACAACAAGTTATAGTGTCTTACATCTACCTAGTGGTTAATCATGGTATAGCTGGGTAAATGATGTACATCCCGTTGGCCTGCAGTCATGAATTTTGTATCAGTTGTCGAACTTGCTCGTTTAGTTAATGCAGGTGATTCGGACTCTGGATGGACATTCCCATGATTTCTGAGGTTTTCTACAGAAAATTTGCGCGAACGGGCAAAATTCTATGGAGTTCTATCGTTTTTTTGTGTGCTGCCTCAGTTTTTGCAGGTGCGCAAGAGCGGTTCACCTACACACTCTCCATGTGTGATCCAGTGACCTATCAGGTCTCGGAAACTCCTGAAAAGGGGCGTGAAGACCTGACGCTGTCCTGGGGTGGACGGGTTTGGGCATTTTCCAATGAGGGCAACCGAGACGCTTTTCGGCATGCTCCGGAGGTCTATGCCCCATTATTTCAGGGATGCGACGCACTCTCACTTGCGCAAGGCTACCGAGCTGAGGGATTGGCGAAAATCTACCTTGTTTATAACCAGCGACTATTGCTGTTTCAGAGCCGTGAACACCGGGCTTTGTTTCTGACAGCACCAGAGAGTTTGCTCGCGAAGGCACAAAGTCGTGCACGCGATGTAAAATGCGGTCCATATCAATGATGTCCAGCTTGGAATTAAACCAGCAGGATTGTACCTTTTTCGCCACATCTCGAATCAATCATAGGGCCTATTGGCCAAAGTTCTGGAGCGGTTATGTCAGTATTTAAAGATTTGTCATCTCTTGATCTTGCCGCACTCGTCGCAAGCCGTGTGTGCCACGACATCATTTCACCAGTCGGGGCGATCACGAACGGTCTGGAAGTGCTGGATGAAGAAGGCAATGAGGACATGGCAGACTTTGCGATGGATCTCATCCGCAAGTCAGCGCGTCAGGCTTCTGCAAAACTTCAGTTTGCCCGTCTTGCTTTTGGCGCTGCCGGATCTGCCGGTGCTTCAATTGATCTGGGCGATGCGCAAGAAGTAGCGACTGGATACATGAGCAATGAAAAGGCGAATCTGGAGTGGACCATGCCACGCCTGCTTCTGCCTAAGAATCAGGTCAAACTGATTTTGAACCTGCTGCTGCTCATGAATCAGTGTGTTCCACGGGGTGGTACCATTACCATCAGTATGGAAGGGGATGAGGGTGCTCCGAACTTTCTCCTTAAAGCTGAAGGAACGAATGCGCGAATCCCTCAGGTTGTAAGTGAGATTCTTTCCGGTCAGGAGCCAGAACGCATTGATGCCCACACTGTTCAACCGATCTATGCGGTTTTGTTGGCAGGTGAAGCGGGTCTAAATATCGAGCTCCTGAAAGACGGTGATGCCGTCATATGCAAGGCAAATACTCAAGTTTCAGAGTCTGTCTGATCCTCTGTCAAAAACAACCAGTTATTGTAGGTTGGATGAATCTTACAATCTTTCAACCTATGTTAACCGTTTCGCTTAACACTCAACCTTAGTGAAATTTAGGAGTCTCGGTTTTTGAGGCTCCCCTAAGCATTGAGTGGGTGCGGGCCATGGACGATCTTCTCAGAGAGTTTCTCACTGAGACCAATGAAAGCCTGGATGTTGTAGATGTTGAGTTGGTGAAGTTCGAGCAAGAGCCGAATAACGCCACCATTCTAAATAACATTTTCAGGTTAGTGCATACAATCAAAGGCACCTGTGGGTTCTTGGGCCTGCCGCGTCTGGAAGCGATTGCTCATGCTGCTGAAACCCTGATGGGCAAGTTCCGCGACGGTGTTCCTGTGACACACGAAGCGGTAACACTTGTCCTCGCTTCTATTGATCGCATTAAGGATATTCTTGCGGATCTTGAGGCTGCTAACGGTGCTGAGCCTGATGGCACGGACCGTGATTTGATTGATGAGCTGGAACGCCTTTCCTTAAGCGCTGACAATGACGACATGGCTGACGAAATGGCGGCAGCGATGGCGGAAGAAAAAGCTGCTGAGGAAGAAGTTGGTACCGACATCTATCAGGTGCTGGAGCGGCCTCTGCGTCCTGGTGAAGTTTCTCTTGATGATCTTGAGCGTGCTTTCCAGGAAGCTGAAGTTGAGATTGAGCTGCCTGCAGTTGAAGAAGAAACTGAGGAAGATGGCGAGCCAGTTGGCGCTGCTGCTCCTAATTTTTCGGAAGCGAAGACTTCTCAGAAAGAAGTTGCCAAGCCGAAGAACCCAAGCGCGAAGGGTAAGGCATCCAGTCAGGGTGTTTCCAACCAGTCCATTCGTGTGAATGTTGAGACTTTGGAACACCTGATGACGATGGTTTCTGAACTGGTGCTGACACGCAACCAGCTTCTGGAAATTGTTCGTCGTCATGAAGACAGCGAATTCAAAGTTCCACTTCAGCGTCTGTCCAACGTTACCGGTGAGTTGCAGGAAGGGGTCATGAAGACCCGCATGCAGCCAATTGGGAATGCATGGCAGAAGCTTCCACGTATTGTTCGCGATCTCTCTCAGGAACTCGATAAGCCTATCGGTCTTGAGATGATTGGTGCGGAAACAGAGCTTGATCGTCAGGTTCTGGAACTCATCAAAGATCCGCTGACACATATGATCCGCAACTCTGCCGACCACGGTCTGGAAGATCCTGCAGATCGTGTGGCTGCTGGTAAGCCTGAGAAGGGTAACATCACCCTTTCTGCTTATCATGAAGGCGGACATATCATCATCGAAGTGAAGGATGATGGTCGTGGTCTAAACCTTGAGAAGATCAAGGAAAAAGCGCTTAAGAATGGCGTGACCACCGAAGCTGAACTTGAAAAGATGGTAGATCATCAGATCTACAAGTTCATCTTTGCTGCTGGCTTCTCTACCGCTACCAACGTGACCAGCGTGTCTGGTCGTGGCGTTGGTATGGATGTTGTGCGCAACAACGTTGAGCTGATTGGTGGCTCTATTGATCTGCGCTCGACACCAGGTCGCGGTTCCAGCTTCATCATCAAGATCCCGCTGACACTTGCCATCGTCTCCACACTGATCGTGGAAGCTGGTGGTGACCGTTATGCGATCCCACAGCTGTCTGTTGTTGAACTGGTTCGTGTTCAGTCCAACTCTGAACATCGCATTGAGCGGCTTAAAGATCGGCCTGTCCTGCGCCTGCGCAGTAAGCTGTTGCCACTGGTGCATATGTCGGAACTGCTTGGTCAGACTGAAGAGGCTGACCTTGATGAAGACAACGGCTTTATCGTTGTGATGCAGGTTGGCAGTCAGTCCTTCGGTGTTGTTGTTGATGGTGTGTTCCACACTGAAGAGATTGTTGTGAAGCCTATGTCTTCCATGCTCCGCAACATCAACATGTTCTCCGGTAACACCATTCTCGGTGATGGTTCTGTGATCATGATCATTGATCCGAACGGTGTTGCAAGTGCAATGGCAAGCCATGCTTCCGGTACTCTGACCGATACAGCTGAAGATGAGTACGAAAACGCGGAAGCTCATGTGATTGACGCTGATGCTCCAATTTCACTGCTGCTGTTCCGTGCTGGTTCTGAAGAGCCGAAAGCTGTGCCGCTGTCGCTGGTGACACGCCTTGAAGAATTCGATGTTAACAAGATCGAACACTCCAATGGCCGTGATCTGGTGCAGTACCGTGGTTCGCTGATGCCGTTGGTCTACGTAAATGAGGGTGATCGTCATAAGTCTGAGGGAACTCAGCCGATGCTGGTGTTCTCTGACAATGGTCGTTCAATGGGTCTGGTTGTTGATCAGATCGTAGACATTGTTGAAGACCGGATGACAATCGAAGTGGTATCTGAGCGTCAGGGTGTACTTGGTTCTGCAATCATTCGCGAGCGTGCAACTGAAGTTATTGACCTTGGCCATTACCTGCCATTGGCCTTTGATGACTGGTTCATGCGCAAGGAAATTGATACGACCACAAAGGTGAGAAAACTTCTCTTCCTCGATGACAGTGCCTTCTTCCGCAACATGCTGACACCTGTTCTGAAAGCTGCTGGTTACGATGTTACTGTTTGCTCCAGTGCCCAAAGTGGCTACGAGTTGATGGAAAAAGGCACCGACTTTGCTGCGATTGTGACTGATATCGAAATGCCGGACATCAGTGGCTATGAGTTCTGTGAGAGCCTGCGTCGTGATACCCGCTTCCGTCATATGCCAATCATCGCGCTTTCTGCTGTTGTGACACCGGCTTCTATCGAAAAAGGCCGTCAGGCCGGGTTCGATGACTATGTGGCCAAGTTTGACCGTCCGGGTCTGTTGGCAGCGCTCAAAGATGTTTTGACCAATGAATTCGGGGTTGCAGCATGACCGCTCATAAACTCACCACAGTCGACGGTGATGACAACCGTCAGGGCAGTGCCGATCACATCCAGTATGTGACTGTTGTGATTGGCAGCCAGTTGTTCGGTCTGCCAATTTCGCAGGTGCATGATGTTTTTGTGCCTGAAAAAGTAACGCAGGTTCCTTTGGCTCCGCCTGAAGTGGAAGGGGTGTTGAACCTGCGTGGACGCATTGTGACTGCTATCAATATGCGTCGTAAGCTTCATCTCAAGCCAAATGATGCTGACCAAGGCATGATGGCTGTTGGTATTGAGTACAAAGGGGAGTCCTATGGCCTTGTTATTGATGCCGTAGGAGAGGTACTCAACTTGCCAAGAAACGAGATGGAAGCAAACCCATCCAACCTTGATTTCCGTTGGGCCGAAATTTCTGGCGGGGTTCATCGTCTGGACGGGCGATTGATGGTGGTTCTTGACGTGGACCGTCTGCTCAGCTCCCTGATTGAACCTAAAGCTGCGTAAAGCATACCTTCGAAGCGAGAGAGCCGATTTAATGAAAAAGTGTCTGGTTGTTGACGATTCCAGCGTAATCCGCAAAGTGGCCCGCCGCATTCTGGAGGACATTGGATTTGAAATCACCGAGGCCGAGGACGGACAGAAGGCACTTGATGCTTGTAAAGCGTCAATGCCGGATGCGGTTCTGTTGGACTGGAATATGCCTGTCATGGACGGGCTGGAGTTTTTGGCCAAGCTTCGTGAGGAAGACGGTGGGGAAGACCCAATTGTTGTTTTCTGTACGACAGAGAACGACGTTGCTCATATCACCAAGGCTATCCGGGCTGGTGCGAACGAATACATTATGAAACCGTTTGATCGGGAGATTCTTTCAGCGAAATTTCAGGAAGTTGGATTGGTCTAAGTAATGGATATGGGCCGGCTGGGCATGTATGCAAAAGTTGAGGAGCCGAAGTCAGAGAGATCTGGTCAGATGGCACCTATCCGGGTCATGGTCGTAGACGATTCCGTTGTTATTCGTGGGCTTTTCAGCAGGTGGATTGAAGCTGATCCTGAGCTGGAAGTTGCTGCAACCCATCGTAATGGCGAATTGGCTGTAAAAGACATTGAGCGCAGCAACCCTGATGTGGTTGTGCTGGATGTTGAAATGCCCGTGATGGATGGCCTGACAGCTCTTCCTAAACTTCTTGAGAAAAAACGCGATCTTATCATTGTGATGGCGTCCACGCTGACGCGACGGAATGCTGAAGTGAGTTTGAAGGCTCTTTCTCTTGGTGCCACCGATTATGTCGCCAAGCCTGAAACGACTGGCCAAACGGCTGGTGCAGTTGAGTTTCAGAGAGAATTGCTGGAAAAATTGCGGTTGCTTGGGCGCGGTGGGAAGCGCGTTAAGCGAACCAGAACGACAGCAGAACCTGTTCGCAGAATGCGTGCTGAGATCGTCAATGATCCGCACAAAAAACGGAATGATGCCCTTACTGAGAGAACTGAAGCGCGCGCCGCGTTGCGACGTCCTCGCGGGACAGGGGTAAATGCTGCTGGAAAGCAGGAGATAACGCTCAAGCCGTATTCTTCGGTTGTGCCGCGGGCTCTTGTGATCGGCAGCTCTACCGGAGGGCCACAAGCGCTCCAGCGTGTGCTGACAGATGCGCGCGATGGTTTGCTGAAGGTGCCAGTTGTGATTACGCAGCACATGCCGCGTACGTTCACGACAATTCTGGCAGAGCATTTACATAAACAACTTCAGCTTCCTTCAAAAGAAGCTGAGCACATGGATGTATTGAAACCTGGGCACGTTTATATCGCTCCAGGCGGAATTCATTTGAAAATCGGCAAGCAGAACGGGCAGGCGGTTTCGTTGCTCGAAGACGGAGCTCCCGTCAATTTCTGTAAGCCATCTGTGGATCCACTTTTTGAAAGTGCAGCCGAAGTTTTCGGTACCGCGTGTTTGGCACTCGTTTTAACCGGCATGGGTAGTGATGGCGCAAGTGGCGTCAATGTCATTGCTGGTAAAGGCGGTAGCGTCATCGCGCAGGATGAGGCCTCCAGTGTTGTCTGGGGGATGCCAGGTGCTGCTGCCCGTACTGGGAACTGCAGCGGTATCGTGCCTCTCGATCAGATTGGTGCACATGTCAAGCGTATCTTAAAAGGAGCCGCGCGATGATGACTTCTGAATATGATTTCTTGAAGAAATTTCTGAAATCCCGTAGCGGCCTCGTTCTTTCCGATGAAAAGCAGTATCTGGTC
Source organism: Pseudovibrio sp. Ad5 (assembly GCF_001623095.1). Taxonomy (NCBI): domain Bacteria; kingdom Pseudomonadati; phylum Pseudomonadota; class Alphaproteobacteria; order Hyphomicrobiales; family Stappiaceae; genus Pseudovibrio; species Pseudovibrio sp. Ad5. Next base: position 67,436 of record NZ_LMCH01000010.1, read on the forward strand.
GAAAGCCGACTGATGCCAGTTGCTCGACGTCACAACCTGAATGGACTGAGTGAGCTTATTCTTGCGATCAGCAAGCCGGGCTCCATGTCTATGCAGAATGATGTGGTTGAAGCTATGACAACCAATGAGTCATTCTTCTTCCGTGACAAGAGCCCTTTCGAGAACTTCCGGAATGTGATGCTTCCTCATTTGCTTGAGGCACGCAAAACACGCCGGAGTGCGCGCATCTGGTGTGCGGCGGCGTCTACGGGTCAGGAACCTTATTCTCTCAGCATGTATCTGAAAGAAGACAAGGCCAAGATCGGTACATTCCGTTTCGAGATTCTGGGAACTGACATTTCCACTGAAGTGCTGGAAAAAGCCCGTACTGGTATCTACAGCCAGTTCGAGGTCCAGCGTGGTCTGCCTATTCAGATGCTGTTGAAGTACTTCTCGCAGCAGGGCGAACTGTGGCAGATGGCTCCGGAAATCCGGGCTATGGTGCAGTGGCGTAAGCTGAATTTGCTGGAAAACTTCAGCCACCTTGGTGAGTTTGACGTTGTCTTCTGCCGTAACGTGCTGATCTACTTCGATCAGCAAACGAAGATTGATGTGCTCAACCGCATCTATCGGCAGTTGCCGGATGATGGTTTCCTCGTGCTTGGTGCTGCGGAAACTGTGGTTGGTTTGACGGATGGCTTTGAGCCCTATCCAAATCTGCGTGGTGTATACCGCAAAAAGCAGGCTGCAAGCCGTCCGGCTGGTTCTTCCAGCTTCTCACGCTCTACGGCGAAGCCTTCGGCCACACCTTCCAAAACGCGGCCCACCATTCAGGCCTTAGCAAGTGGTTCCCGGTTTTAGGGATACAAAACGAAACAGGCCAGCAGATTTGCTGGCCTTTTCTTTAGGCTTTGTTGCGTTCATATACATTCAAGCCCCAAGCTCTCACTCGTTATTTTTATGCGTATTCTCATCCGAAAACCGGAGCCGTTTTTCGGAAGTACGAGCTGACTCTCTCATTTTTTTGAACGAAGATTTACTATTTGGCTGGTTGTCGTCAGTCGCAATTCAAGTTCAATGCGAGTAAATTTCTCCAAACGATACTTAGAGTTTCCCGATAGTTTGTGACTGTTGACCACCTTTGTTTGTGGTGTGTCAGGCTAATGGAGTGTGAGTGATGAGTTCTCGTGATTTCTTGAAATTAAGCCGACGAGGTGCCCTTGCTCTGGGTGCTGGTGGATTGCTTGCCACAGGGATGCGGAGTTTGGAGGCAGCTGCAGAAACTCCGATAGAAAGCTCCAATCAGCGTGCGCCAGCAACTGAATTTCAGCTTGGTGAGTTCAAGGTCTACGCTTTGCTTGATGGCACCTTTATTGCTGAGCACCCGCAGGATACGTTTGGTATGGAGCAGACGAGTGAGGTGTTTGAAAAAGCGAGTCAGGATCACTTCATCTCCTCCAACAAATTCCGAGGTTTCTTCACACCGGTTCTGGTGAATACAGGCGATAAACTCATTTTGTTTGATACTGGACGAGGCGTTCTTTCTCAGCCGCAAAGTGGGAATTTACTGAAGGCGCTTGCGACAGCAGGCATCCGGCCAGCTGATATTGATGTGGTTGTGCTGACGCACATGCATGCGGACCATACGGGCGGGTTGATGCAAAACGGTGTCCCAACTTTTGCAAATGCGAAGTATGTCACGAGCCCGATTGAGTTCAACTACTGGGAAAAGCTCGGTCCAGCCGCTAATGGAAGCGCTCGCGTTTTTGCTGAAAATGTGCTGCCTCTCAAAGATAAATTCGACTTTATTGATCCGGGCAGAGAAGTTGTTCCCGGTATCACTGCCGTTGAGGCTTATGGCCATACACCCGGGCATATGGCGTATTTGGTTGAAGCCAATGGACGCAAGCTGATGCTCACGGCTGATACAGCCAACCACTTTGTATGGTCACTGACCTATCCTGATTGGCGTGTTGTGTTTGACATCGATAAAGCGCGCGCGGCGGAAACGCGTCGGCGTATCTTTGGGATGATTGCGGAAGAACGCATTCCGTTTATTGGTTACCACATGCCGTTCCCTGCCATGGGCTTTGTTGAAGCCGTGGGAGAGGGCTTCCGATTTGTCCCTGCAACTTATCAGCTACAGCTTGGCCATGAGGATGAGCAGAACAGGCCTGAGTGATTGTCAGGGTGTGTTGGGTTTTCTCCGGTAGGCGGAAATCCCAACACCGCAGAGCACCAATGTGGTGGCGATGATGAAGCGGCTATCGATGGCTTCTGCAAGGAAAACAATTCCACCGGCTGTTGCGATGATTGGCACGGTGAGCTGAGCAACTGCTGCCGTGCTTGTCTGTAATTGTGGAATGATTGCGTACCAGAGAGCGTAGCCAAGTCCAGAGGTTATAGCACCGGAGATGATGGCGAGGAGAACGCCTGAAGCTGTGATGGTGGTTGTGTCCGGAAACAGAAGCAGTGCCAATGAGATGATTGGCACACCGTAGAGAAAGTTCATTCCTGTGTCTTTGAGCGGGTTTGCTGCGCCTCTGCCGATGATGGAATAAATCCCCCAGCCGATGGCGGCAATTGTCATCAATCCTGCTCCGAGCGGGTCTATGCCTGCGTTTGACGGGGAAAGAAGGTAAACGAGGCCAGAGAATGCGAGTGCTGCGCCGATCCACTTCTGGAGTGTCAGGTTTTCGCGCTGAATGAATGCACCGATGAACATGGTGATTTGTACAGCGCCGAAGAGCAAAAGCGCACCGAAGCCAGCATCAAGGGAGATGTAAGCATGCGAGAAGCCAAGAATGTAGGCACACAGCGCAAGGACTGCTGTGACGCTGGGCTTTGAGAATGAGAGCTTGTTGCCGCCTCGAAAGAAGATGAGTGCCAGAAGCATGAGTGCGCCAGCGACAATGCGAATACTGGCAAATGCAGATGGACCAATCTCTCCGTCTGCCAATGCCAGACGATTCAGAACTGAGTTGGCGGCAAATGCGACCATGACAATAGATGTAAGAATAAAAAGCCTCATGGCCGCACCATGGCAACAAAGACAGCCCATGGGCAATACACTTAGGCGTTATTGAAGGTGTTTTACCTGTTAGCCTCCACTAAGACCGCAGAGGCTAACAGTTGGCTTTACTATGTGAACTCAGCTGCCCAGTTGAAGTCGGCTGATGCCTCATAGGATTGCGGCCAGTGTTTGCACCAGTTTGGTCCATGACTGGTTTCTACTCTGTCTGAGGCAGGGAAGTAGGGCTTTATGTCCAGCAGCGGTGTGCCGGGTGCTGCGTCAATGTAAGGGACAGTGATGAGACCATTTTGCTCATCCACGTTTAGAAGCGAAACCGAAGAGAGGCCGATTGGGTTCGGACGGGCAGGGGACCTTGACGCAAACGTGCCGATCTCATGATTTGTTTTGGCATATGGAGCTGGGAACTGCAGAGTGCTCCGGTCTTGTACTGTTGCTGCCTGATCTGCCCACCACAGGATGAGTGCGTGGCTAAAGTCTGACAGGTGCAGAAGGGCTGGCGTGTACTCTGGGTGGATATTGAGTTGGAACTGCCCGTTGTTTGCTGTGATGATCCCGATAGATCTCAGGTCTGCAAGAGATTGCATCTTCGTATCCTCATATGTGTTTCGGAAGTCATCAAGCTTGATGAACCTACCCTCCGCTTACTTTCATGAAAGTGCAAGCTTTGGTTGAATTGAGGAGGAAGTGCTTTTGAATTCAGATGGTTACAGAAGAATCAGAAGGGTGTCTTCTTTCGGGTTAATGCGGGAGTTTTGGTTTCATTCCGAGTGCTCGGCGGATCCTGTTCTTGATCTGCTTTGATCTGAGTTTTGTTACGCGGCCTCTTAGGTCTGCGACGGTATTCTCGTAAAGATCGGGGTGAATGATATCGAGGGGGAGCGGGGAAGTCGATTGTGCCGCTTTATGATTGGTTTTGGAGTACAGCAGGACGTTCTGCTTGTACCAGACGCTCACATTAGGGTTGTTCCATATCGCTGGTCTGACAATATCTATCGGGAAAAATCCTTTCTCCTCCATCAGTTTCGCCCAATAGCTTTGCCGTTGCTCGTTGATATGATGGATACCGCCTTGCTCTGGGACGGCAACGGAAAGCAAGACATTGTCTGCGCTTTCAGTCATCTTCTCCAGGACTGTATGCGCTGCAGAGCTTGACAGATGTTCAAGCACTTCAAGGCTCATGGCCAAGTCAAAATGTCTTTTTGTTTGAATGCTCTCCGGCTTTTCCAGATTAACCTGAACAAAGTTTTCCGAGGGTATGCGGAGGGAAGGTTGAGGTACCCATGCGCCGTCCAAACCGAGGATTTCTTTTGCACCGAGTTGTGTAGCTGCCAGAAGCCAGCTGCCAGTACCGCATCCAAAATCTATGACGCTCTCTGACGACAGATGTTGGAAGACGATGGGAAGGATTTCCTTAGCTGAAGCCAGCGAGCCATCCTGTTGGTTGTCGTAGAAACCTTCGTCATACGGTTGCATCTGGCTTGTTCCTTGAAACAGTGGAAGTGTTGCCGATGCATAATGCGAAGGGGAGCGCACATAAAAAACCCCCTTACAATCAGGGTTGTAAGGGGGCTTCTACTGAAACTCTCTGAAAGTCAGCTGATAAAGCTATTAAGCTGCTTTCTCTTCTGGTTCGCGCAGAACGTATCCGCGGCCCCATACTGTTTCGATGTAGTTTTTGCCAGCTGTTGCGGAAGCGAGCTTCTTGCGCAGCTTACAAATAAACACATCGATAATTTTGAGCTCTGGTTCGTCCATACCACCGTAGAGGTGGTTGAGGAACATTTCCTTAGTGAGGGTTGTGCCCTTACGAAGGGAAAGAAGCTCTAGCATCTGATATTCTTTACCAGTCAGATGTACGCGCTGACCTGCAACTTCGACAGTTTTGGTGTCGAGGTTTACAGTGAGGTCGCCGGTAACAATAACAGACTGGGCATGACCTTTAGAACGACGCACAATTGCATGAATACGTGCAATCAGCTCGTCCTTGTGGAATGGCTTTGTCATATAATCGTCAGCGCCGAACCCAAGGCCACGGACCTTGTCTTCAATGCCAGCCAAACCGGACAGAATAAGAATAGGTGTCTTCACCTTGGATACTCGCAGTGTGCGCAGTACCTCATAACCGGACATGTCCGGCAGGTTCAGATCCAGCATGATAATATCATAATCATACAGTTTGCCGAGGTCGATGCCTTCTTCGCCGAGATCTGTCGTGTAGACATTAAAGTTCTCGGATTTGAGCATCAGTTCAATGCTTTGTGCAGTAGCACTATCGTCCTCGATCAACAATACACGCATGTTAATCCCCTCGTGTTGCCTTTCCTGGGCAGTCGCGCCGGCCCAAAAACACAAACCGTTGCGAAGGAATACTATAAACCCGACTCAATTGAATGAGTTTATGGTTAACAGAACTCGAATCGCTACCGCAAGCGTTTTACTCTCACGTAGAACAGTTCTCTGGGTACAACCTAGAATTCAAGGGTGTAACCTTTCCTGTTCACCAATTTGAGACCGGTTGGCTTTCAATCGAATCAAGTGCTACTGAAAGCCATGTTTAGACGCTTCGTTTCCTTGAAAGGGCTATACGCCATTCAAAGTCTCCCCAATAACATTAAGCAGAAGCGTAAACGATCGGTTACCAACGACGAAAATGATTAATAGGGAATCTGTTTTGGACTCGCTTTTTGCAGAAATCGAATCATGCCTCCCAACCGAAATTTACGGGAGAGTAGAAGCAGTTAAGGGACTTCTGATTGAAGTTGCAGGGCCTGTTTACGCCATGAGCGTCGGCGCGCGTCTACTAATAGAAATAGGGGAGAACGCAGCGTCAATTCAAGCTGAAGTCGTCGGGTTTCGAGACGGAAGAGCGCTTTGTATGCCATTTGGCGAGCTCGATGGTGTGCGTCATGGTAGCAAGGCAAAGCTGATTTCACGCGAGAGTATTGTCCATCCATCGAGTGCCTGGCTAGGGCGTGTTGTTAACGCTTTAGGCGAACCGATCGATGGAAAAGGACCTCTACCATTCGGTTCGATCCCGAGAAAATTACGTGATTCACCACCTCCGGCTGCAGAACGAGCCCGTGTTGGGAGCCCGATCGACCTGGGTGTGAGATCCCTTAATAGTTTTGTAACGTGTTGTCAGGGGCAGCGCCTCGGTATTTTTGCCGGGTCTGGTGTGGGTAAATCGGTCCTTATGTCCATGCTTGCGCGTAACGCGGAAACAGAAGTGTCTGTTATCGGTCTTATTGGTGAACGTGGACGTGAGGTTCAGGAATTCATCGAGGATGATCTGGGCGAAGAGGGGCTGGCGAAATCTGTTGTTGTTGTTGCGACCTCGGATGAAAGCGTTTTGATGCGTCGGGAAGCAGCTTATCTCACTCTTACTCTCTCTGAATATTTCCGTGATGAGGGCAAGAATGTTCTTTGTATGATGGACTCTGTTACGCGCTTTGCCATGGCGCAGCGTGAGATTGGTCTTTCTGTTGGTGAGCCTCCAACCTCTAAAGGGTATACGCCAACTGTCTTTACTGAATTACCGAAATTGCTGGAGCGTGCTGGACCAGGTGCTGTTGGCAAAGGCGCAGTGACGGCTCTCTTTACTGTGCTGGTGGAAGGCGACAATCATAATGAGCCTGTGGCCGATGCTGTTCGCGGTATTCTGGATGGGCACATTGTTATGGAGCGTGGGATTGCAGAGCGCGGTCGCTACCCGGCTATTAACGTGCTAAAATCCGTCAGTCGAACCATGCCGCGTTGTGTGCCTGAAGAAGCCTTACCGATTCTCCGGCGTGCCAAGCAGCTGTTGTCTGCTTATGCGGACATGGAAGAACTGATCCGTCTGGGTGCCTATAAAGAAGGTGCAGACCCCCTTGTTGATGAGGCAATTGCCAAAAATGACGCCCTTGAAGCGTATTTGGGGCAAATGAAGGGGGAAAAAACTACAATTGAAGAGGGATATTTCCAGCTTGCTCATCTTTTGGAAATGACTCAGGCGTAAGCTCACTCTCCGGTAAAGGGAGTATTGCGTATGAAGAATCGTGAAGGCCTTTTGAAGCTTAAGAAGTTCAATGTTGATGAGAAGCGCCGTCAGGTGACTCAGATTGAAACGATGTTGAGTGATTTTGATCGAATGGCTGAAGATCTGGAGAACCAGATTGTTCAGGAGCAAAAGCGTGTTGGTATTGATGATATCAGCCATTTTGCATATCCGACTTTCGCTCGCGCGGCTGCACAGCGCCGAGATAACCTGAAGCACTCGACTGAGGAATTGAAGTCTCAGCTTGAGAAAGCGCAGGACGAGCTGACTGACGCTGTTTCCGAGTTGAAAAAGATCGAGTTGATGGATGAGCGTGACCAAATGCGTCAACGTGCTGCCATGGATGCGATTGAACAAGACGGAATGGACGACATTGCGGGGCGGATGGCGCGTCGCTAATTCTTCCCGAGGTTGAGGGTGTCTCTCGTTCTTAGACGGAATGACCTGATACTCTGATAACCCGAACTGGTCTTAACCTCTTCATAATCCTTTATTGATCGCACTGCGCCTGTTCGCGGTGCGATACCTCTTGGTTGCTTTCATTTCACCAATGTTTATTTATAGGCTGTTGCGTCCAGGTCTCGCGCTGAGAACTGAGCAGTGTCCACTTTTCGGGAAGACGCTTCAGGAGCCTTTATGCCTGTTTTACTTGGGTTTTTAATTCCACTTGCCGCGTTTTCGTTCGGTCTGGGGCTGACATTGCCACTCTTGAGTATGGAGCGCCTTTATTTTTTGGAGGATACGCCAAGCCTGTTGCAGGTGATTGGTGGGCTCTATGACGAAGGTGAGGTTTCAATTGCCGGGCTTGTCTTTGTGTTTTCTGTTTTTCTGCCTGCCCTGAAGATTCTCGTACTGGGTATTTCCGCGTTGCATCGGTCATCCAGCAAGTGGCTTCGGGCGCTCAGCTATCTTGGGAAATGGTCCATGATGGATGTGATGCTGGTGGCCTTGGTGATTTTTGCGGCCAAGACAAGCGGGCTTGCCAGTGCTCAGGTTTTGCCGGGATTGTGGTTTTACGCTGCTGCGACCCTTTCAACGGCGACTGCTGCATTCATGGTTGGGCGGGTTGCCAGATAACCCATGCATGCTTTCATCTGTCAAAAACTCTGATTGCGCAGGGTTATTTTGTCGGTTTGTCTTCACTGGATCTTCTCGTTTATGGTGTAAAGCGATAGTGTTCGCTTGATTTTTGCTCGTTTCCATTCTGGGTGATCCATGCTTTTCCGGTTTCTAATCGCAGCGTTTGCTGCGGTCTTTCTCAGTTTTGCCAGTGCTGCGCAGGCTCAAAACTCGTCCACTTCTGCTGAGGGTGGGGCTGATGTGCAGCAAGCCAAGCAAGCCCTGATCAAGGTGCTTGAAGACCCGAAAGGGCGTGAGGCGCTTGTCAAAATTTTGCAGGAGCAGCAGCCCAATGGCTCGTCTGGTTCCGGGGCATCCACGGCCACAGCAAACCCGGCTGCCAAAGCAACGATTGCGGCGCAGATCGGGACTTATGTGCAGGATGGTGTTTCGAGTTTTTATGACTTTGGCACACTCATCATCTCAGGGTTATCCGGTTATGAGGACTTGCTGGACGGCCAGTCAAAGGTGGACCATTCGCGATTGTGGGATGGTATTTTCAGCATTATTCGCGTGCTGCTACCTGCTTACCTCGTCCTGATTATCTTACATAAGGCATCAACAGCCTACATGCGGCGGCATGAGAAGGGGCCAGAGGCTCATTCCCTTTTCTTCCGTGTTGGGTTGCTGGCGGTGACGTCTGTCTTTGATGCTGCCTTTGTCGGTATTGCGTCTGGTGTCGGTTATTTATCGGCCTATATTTTCTCGACAGATCCGACGGTGCAGAGCATCAATAATGTTGAGCTGTTTGCCATCAATGCCTTCTTCCTGATTGAAATGTCGCGTGTTGTGATCCGGTTTGTGTTTGCACCGCACAGGCCTTCCTTCCGTCTGCTGCCATTCTCAGATCCGGAGGCTGTTTTTTGGGCCCGACATCTGATCCTGATTGTCGGCATCCTTGGGTTTGGTGTTCGTCTGGCCGTGCCTATGGTTGGGGTGAACTTTTCTTCGCAGTTGGCGGGCAGTGTGCGTGTCACCGTTGTGCTGGTCTGTCTTATCTATCTTGTTGCGATTATTTTCCGATCACGCCTGCGGGTGCGCCATGCCATTCGCAAGTATGCTGAGAGCTTTACCGGAGCCAACTTTTCTGTTCAGCTCTTCAAGGGGCTGGGCTTTGTCTGGCACTTATTGGCACTGCTTTATGTGTTTGCGATCATGGTCGCGTGGCTGCGTACGCCGCTTGATGCCATCAACTATATTGCCAGAACCAGTGCAATGTCCTTGCTTGTTATCTTCATTGGGCTGGGCATTATGATGTTGCTGACACGGGTTATTCGTAAGGGTGTCGACCTTCACGATGCGCTGGACCATGTGTTGCCGACGTTTGAAAAACGCCTGAACTCCTTCCTGCCGACTGTCTGCATGGTGCTGCGGGTTATCGTAGGTCTTTGTGTGATCATTGGTGTTCTGGAAGTCTGGGGTGTTGGCAATTTCTGGCAGTGGATCTGGGCGGGTGACGGGATTTCCTTTGCTAATTCCCTGATGTCTGCGGTTATTGTTATTCTGATCGGCTTTGCTCTCTGGCTGACGATCATGTCCTGGATCGACCTTCGCATTCTGGAGCGGGAAGGCAAGACAGTGTCCAGCCGCACCAAGACGCTGTTCCAGCTGTTCAGCAATGCACTCTCAATCCTGATGATCGTGATGTTCACGCTTCTGGCACTGTCAGAGCTTGGCATTCAGATTGCGCCATTGATTGCAGGTGCTGGTGTTGTTGGTCTGGCGGTCTCATTTGGCTCGCAAAAGCTGGTGCAGGATGTGATTACAGGGGCCTTCATTCAGCTTGAAAATGCTATGAATGAAGGGGACTTTGTTGAGGTTGGCGGTATTAGTGGCACCGTTGAGCGCTTAAGCATTCGCAGTGTCAGACTGCGTGATCTCAATGGTACGTCACACATAATTCCGTTCTCTTCCGTGACGAGTGTTTCTAACTCTACCCGCGACTTTGCTTATGCAGTTTCGGTTATGGGTGTTGGATATGACACGGACATTGAATTGGCCAAAGAGGCCATGCAGGAAGCCTTCCGCCGGTTGGAAGAGACACCGCACAATGTTGCGATCCTTGGTGAGTTGGAAATGCATGGTGTTACGGCGTTTGGTGACTCTGCCATCAACATCCGGGCCCGCATCAAAACCTTGCCGGGCAGCCAGTGGGCAATCGGGCGGGCTTATAATGAGTATCTGAAGGTCGTGTTTGACGAGCGCGGCATCGATATTCCATTCCCGCAAGTGACCTACCATGTGGCAGGCGACAGCAAGCCAGAGGAGGTTCCTCAGGTTGAGCAGAAAGCTGCGCCGGCGAAAGGGCGTGGTTCCAAGGCTGCGGGCAGTGAAGGTGACAATACCTCGGAAGAGGATGGTCAGAACTGATGTAATCTGAATTGAATCAGATACCGAAACAACGCAGTTTCGGTTTCATATGAAAAAGGCGCGTTCGTTTTGATCACGAACGCGCCTTTTTGTTGTTGCCCAGTGTTAAACAAATTGACGAGAGAAATAAGCCAAACAGACGATTTTTTCTCTTGCTTATGGGAGTTTCGTTTTAATACATATATATGATAATAGGTTTCGTTGACTTTCGAAAATATTCGAATAGGTTCGGCGTAATGAATATGCGTGCTATCACGGATTCACTGGCGAGAACCGTGACATTGAGGGGCCAGTCATGAGCAAGACCATGAGTAAGAGCTATGATCTATTTGTCATAGGGGGCGGGATCAACGGCTGCGGCATTGCTCGGGATGCCTCTGGTCGTGGACTTTCAGTTTTTTTGGCGGAAAAGACTGATTTTGCAAGCGCGACTTCTTCGGCCTCGACCAAGCTGATCCATGGCGGATTGCGGTATCTGGAATATTATGAGTTCCGTCTTGTTCGTGAAGCTTTGAAGGAACGCGAAGTTCTTTTGAACATGGCGCCGCATATCATCTGGCCGCTTCGCTTTATTCTTCCGCACCATAAAGGCTTGCGTCCGGCGTGGTTCCTGCGTCTTGGTCTGTTCATGTATGACCATCTGGGTGGTCGTAAGCTTTTGCCAGCAACGAAGACTGTGCCGCTGGACAGTGCTCCGTTTAATGATGGCTTGAAGTCTCTTTTCACGCGCGGTTTTGAGTATTCTGATTGCTGGGTGAATGATGCGCGTCTGGTTGTGCTGAACGCGCGGGATGCCGCTGCACGTGGTGCTGAAATTCGCCGTAACACTGAAGTTGTCCGCGCCTCCCGTAACGCTGGTGGTTGGGAGATTGAAATTCGCGATAGCGTGAGCGGCAAGAGCGAGCTGGTGCAGGCCAAAGCGCTGGTGAATGCGGCTGGGCCTTGGGTGTCTAACGTTTTGAAAGGCGCGATTGGCCTGAACAGTCAGGCGAATGTGCGTCTGGTGAAGGGCAGCCATATCATTGTACCGAAGATGTTTGGCCATGATCGCAGCTTCATTTTCCAGAATGCGGATGGCCGTATTGTCTTCGCGATCCCTTATGAGGATGACTTCACGCTGATCGGCACCACAGATGTTGATTATCAGGATGATCCGGCAGGGGTTTCCTGTTCTGAGGATGAGGTTGCGTATCTGTGCAGCGCGGTGAGTGAGTACTTCTCTAAAGAAGTGACCCCGGACATGGTTGTGCGAACCTATTCCGGTGTGCGTCCTCTTTATGATGATGGTGCAAGCGAAGCGCGTGCGGCGACGCGCGATTATGTTCTTGAGATGGATGAGGGTGAGAGCAAGGCTCCATTACTGAGCGTGTTTGGTGGCAAGATCACCACATACCGCCGTCTGGCGGAGCATGCGTTGGAGAAGCTGGCGGATTATCTGCCACAGGCTGCCAAGAAGAACAGTTGGACCAAAGATAGCGTTTTGCCTGGTGGTGACTTTGAGCCGGGTGATTTTGGTGCGAAGGTTGCTTCTTTGAAATCAGCTTATCCGTTCCTTGAGCATGACCATGCTTATCGTCTGGTGCGCTCCTATGGCTCTGATGCCATGAAGATCCTCGGGTATGCGAAAACCACTGCTGAGATGGGCGCGCATATTGGTGGTGATCTTTATGCCTGCGAAGTGAACTGGCTGGTTGAGCAGGAATGGGCGGTCACGGCTGACGATATTTTGTGGCGGCGTTCCAAGCTGGGATTGCATCTGCCGAAGGAAGCTGCAGGTGTGCTTGAGCATTACCTTGCCAGCTACTTTGAAGCGAGCCGCATGGCTGGTTAAGTTTCAGGCTCTGCTTTTCCTGGTGAAAGGCAGAGCCTGTTTTATGTCATGGCGCCTTGTATGGGATGGTATACACAAAGGTTGGACTATATCTTGGTGTTTTGACCTTTGTATTTTGGTGAGTGACATTCTAGGTTCATCATTAGAGCACATCACGTGCATTCTCACTTACGTGCCGTGCTCTAATTTGTTTGCTTAAGCGAATTCTTATCGCTTGATTGTGAGTAATCAAGCGGAACGCGCTGTAGATTGTTTCGGCGCCTCAGAAAAATAGCTGGTGCCAATTTGGATTTTCGAAGAGGGGAACCCTCTTCCGGGAGGAATAAATGACAGGGTGGGTGCTCTCCATTGATCAGGGGACGACGTCAACGCGTGCGATCGTTTTCAATGACAGTTTTGAAAGTGTGGGTGTCGGGCAACGGGAGTTTCCACAGCACTTTCCGCATGAAGGCTGGGTAGAGCACGATCCTGAAGACCTCTGGTCGACGACTGTTGAGACATGCCGTGAGGCTTTGTCCGGCGCTGACCTTGCTGCAGGGCAGATTATCGGGGTAGGCATTACCAACCAGCGTGAGACAACGCTGATCTGGGACCGCAAGACCGGTGAGCCGGTTTACAATGCGATTGTCTGGCAGGACCGCCGAACCTCCGCCTTCTGCAGCACGCTGAAAGCGGCTGGTCATGAGGAGCTGTTCACCAGCAAGACTGGTTTGCTGCTTGATCCTTATTTCTCCGGCACTAAGGTTGCCTGGATTTTAGACAATGTTGAGGGCGTGCGTGAGCGGGCGGAAGCTGGAGAACTGGCGTTTGGCACAGTGGATACCTGGCTGATCTGGCGTTTGACTGGCGGCACCTCTCACGTGACAGATGCGACCAATGCTTCCCGTACTCTTCTTTATAACATTGGCGAGAACCGCTGGGATGACGAGCTGCTGGCTCTGCTGAACATCCCGAAGAGCCTGCTGCCGGACGTGAAAGACTGTGCGGATGATTTCGGCACAATTACAGCTGATCTGTTTGGTGCCGAGCTGCCGATTTATGGCGTGGCTGGCGACCAGCAGGCGGCAACGGTTGGGCAGGCTTGCTTTAAGCAGGGCATGGTGAAGTCCACTTATGGCACTGGCTGTTTTGCATTGCTGAACACGGGTGAAGAGCTGGTTTATTCCAAAAACCGTTTGCTCTCCACGATCGCGTATCGCCTTAACGGCAAAACGACCTATGCGCTTGAAGGCTCCATTTTTATTGCCGGTGCTGCTGTGCAGTGGCTGCGTGATGGGCTGAAGATTATCGAGACTGCTGCACAGACGCAGTTGATGGCGGAAAATGCGGATCCGGAAAGCCATGTTTATCTGGTTCCGGCGTTTGTTGGTTTGGGTGCTCCTTACTGGGACCCTGAAGCGCGTGCGGCGATTTTTGGTATGACCCGTTCCACTGGTCAGGATGAGATTGCGCGGGCGGCACTGGAAAGCGTTGGCTACCAGACGGTGGATCTGATCAACTCCAAGTCTTCTGACATGGGCTCTCCGCTGAATGGTGATACCGTGCTGCGCGTTGATGGCGGCATGGTTGCTTCTGACTGGACCATGCAGTTCCTTGCGGACATTCTTGGTCGTCCGGTGGATCGCCCTGTTGTTCAGGAAACCACGGCGCTTGGTGTTGCGTGGCTTGCTGGTATGAAGGCGGGGGTGTGGCCGAGCATGGAAGAATTCTCCAAGCGCTGGCATCTGGACCGTCGTTTTGAGCCCAACATGGACGCAGCCGAGCGTGAGAAGCGACTCTCCGGTTGGCATGACGCGGTTTCCCGGACCCGTTCTCAGGCCTCCTGACTTAAGTGATATTAAGCTGCGGGAGGTGCCGGATTGCCGGTTACACACTTTCCGCAGCGTTATTAACTTGCTGAATTTATTGCTTTTCCACTGTGGTACTGGATTTATTTGCTTTCAGATATATCACAGTATTGACCTTTGAGGGATTGAGGGTCATATTGCCTGTAATATATCACAGGTGAGGATAATCAAAATGTGGACTGGTGTTTACCCGGCTGTCACAACAAAGTTTACAGAGAACGATGAGCTTGATTTTGCAGAGATGGAGCGTTGCTTCCAGCTGCAGATGAACGCCGGCTGCGATGGCATTATTGTTTGTGGTTCTCTTGGTGAAGCGATGGCGCTGGAGCCTGAAGAGAAAATCGAAATTCTCAAGCTTGCCAAAAAGATTTGTGGGTCCAAACACGTTATCATGACTGTGTGCGAAAGCTCCACACGCCGCGCGATGAAAGCGGCAGCGGATGCAGCGGCAGCTGGCGCAAATGGTCTGATGGTTCTGCCCGGCGTTCCCTACCGCTCTGCACCGCATGAGACTGTGGCGCACATCAAGGCTGTTACCAAAGCTGGCGGCGTTCCGGTGATGGTTTACAACAACCCGGTTGCTTACGGTGTTGATGTGACATTGGATATGTTCGCTGAGCTGGCAGACGAGCCGCTTATCGTGGCGATGAAAGAGTCCACCGATGACATTCGCCGCGCAACAGAAGTGATCAACCGCTTTGGCGATCGTTTCAAGATGCTGACCGGCGTTGATAACCTTGCGCTTGAAAGCCTGATGATGGGCGTAGATGGCTGGGTTGCTGGTCTTGTTGTGGCTTTCCCACGCGAAACTGTGGCAATCTACAAGCTGGCAAAAGCTGGTCGCTATCAGGAAGCGCTTGAGATTTACCGCTGGTTCCGCCCGCTGCTGGATCTGGATGTCTCCACCAATCTAGTCCAAAATATCAAGTTGGCAGAGATGGTCGCTATCGGCTCTAATGACCGTGTTCGTGCGCCACGTCTGGCTTTGTCCGGTGCGGAGCGTGCGCGTGTCATCAAGGTGGTGGAAGATGCAGTTGCATGCCGCCCGGAACTGCCGGAGCTTAAAGAGCTATGCGACACATCCATGTAATCGGAGCCGGGGTTGTTGGATTGGCAACAGCCCTGCGCCTTCAGCAAGAAGGCTATAAGGTTGCTCTGATTGACCGCAATGGTCCGGGTGAAATGGCCAGCCGTGGCAACGCGGCTGGCATTGCATGGACCGACGTTGCGCCTTTGGCATCCAAGGGCATTTGGCGGAAAATACCCGGTTGGTTGCTAGACCCGCTGGGGCCACTTTCTGTGCGTCCTGCTTATGCACTCAAGATCCTGCCATGGATGCTGCGGTTCTCGCGGGCATCGCTTCCTGACAAACTGAAACACAGCGTTCTTGGCAAAGCTGCGATTAACAAGGCTTCGCTGCCTGCATGGGAACGGCTGTGGCAATCCTCAGGCACGCGGCATCATGTGTTTATGAAGGGCTGTCTTGAGGTTTATACCGAGCACAGTCAGATTGAGGGTGTTCGCAAGGGCTGGCAGGAGCAACGTGAGCATGGCATCGAGGTTGAAGAGCTCAATGGCAACCAGATCCGTGAGTTAGAACCTGATTTTTCTGAGAATGTTGTTGGCGGAGCACTGGTGCCGGGATGGATGAGTGTTGATGATCCGCATGCCCTGTGCCTGAGCCTTGCAGAGGCTTTTGAGCGCAACGGTGGCAAGATCCTCAAGAAATCGGTTTCCCATGTTCAGCCGCAGGGCGATCACATTGTTCTGCATCTGGAAGCTGAAGAGCAAATCCTCAGCGATCATGCGGTGATTGCTTGTGGTGCGTGGTCCAAGACGCTGGCGGCTCAGTTGGGAGACAAGGTGCCGCTGGAAACGGAGCGCGGATACAACACCACGTTTTCCGAGCCGAATGTTGCTTTGAAGCATGCTGTTATGGTGCCAGGACTTGGCTTTGCAGTGACGCAGCTTTCTCACGGATTGCGGGTTGGTGGTGCTGTTGAGTTTGGCGGGCTGGAGATGGAGGCCAACTGGAAGCGGGCTGACGCGATGGCCGAGAAGGCATCTCGTTTGTTACCCGGCCTGAACCGTGAAAACGGCATTCGCTGGATGGGACATCGGCCTTCTATGCCGGATACCTTGCCGGTGATCGGGCATTCTAAACAAAGCGACCGCGTGACTTATGCGTTTGGGCATGGTCATCATGGGCTCACACAGGCAGCCATTACGGCTGAGCTGGTCAGTGACCTGATTTGCGGTGAGACACCAAGAATAGATTGCACACTTTACAGTGCTCAACGTTTTTAAGCGCGGTTTTGCCGGGGGAGAGAGAGGGCTCCATCGGTTGACCGCCGGCATCCTGTATTGATGCCATGGAATAAGGGGAGGGGAGCTTGGTCTCCAAGAGTTTTTTCTGTGTTGATGGGCATACCTGCGGTAACCCCGTGCGACTGGTTGCGGGCGGCACGCCAGCCTTGCGCGGCAATGATATGTTGGAGCGGCGGGCAGATTTTCTCAAGCGCTATGACTGGATCAGAACCGGATTGATGTTTGAGCCGCGTGGGCACGACATGATGTCCGGCACCATGCTGTTTGCTCCAACACGGCCTGACTGTGATGTGGCGGTGTTGTTCATCGAGACATCCGGCTGCCTGCCCATGTGCGGGCACGGCACCATCGGCACCGTCACCATGGCGCTGGAAGAAGGGCTTATTGAGCCGCGTGAACCGGGCAAGGTGTATCTGGATACGCCAGCGGGCCTTGTGGTGGCTGAGTACTTTGAGAAAGAGGGATATATAGAGAGCGTTCGCCTGACAAACGTGCCGAGCTATCTGGCGCAAACGGGTCTGCGTGTGGATCTGCCGGGAGTGGGTGAGATCAGCGTTGATGTGGCGTATGGTGGCAACTTCTACGCCATTGTTGAAGAGCAGGAAAACTTTCCGGGTCTTGAGAATGTAGGTGTCTCACAGCTGCTCGACTGGAGCCCACGGTTGCGGGCTGCTTTGAATGAGAAGTACTGCGTGACGCATGCCGAAGATGAGCGTATTCACGGTATCAGCCACATTCAATGGACTGGCAAGCCAACCTCTGATGCTGCTGATCGGCGCAATGCGGTGTTTTATGGCGATAAGGCACTGGACCGTAGCCCGTGCGGGACCGGCACATCTGCCCGCCTTGCGCACCTTTACGCCAAAGGCGAGCTAAAGGTTGGCGACACCATGCGCCATGAATCCATCATCGGCTCTGTGTTTGTGGGCGGTGTGAAGGAAGCAACCAAAGTGGGTGGTCATGACGGCATCATACCAACCATTGAAGGCTGGGCCCGCAAAACCGGCTACAATACCCTCTTCCTCGATGACCGCGACCCCTACATGACCGGCTTCCAACTGGCAGCCGACGGTGTGAAGCACTTTCCGGAGAAGGGAACTTACGGAAAGTGATTGTGAATGGTAGGCAAGAGTGAGTTTCTTGCTTTGGCAAGCACTCTTACCTTTCCAAACATTAGAGCACGTCGCGTTCATTAGCATTCACGCATCGTGCTCTGACATCTTTGGTGGAGCGAATTCTTCTCGTTTGGTTGAATCCAATCAAACGGAACGCGCTCTAGCTGTCAGATGTCGTTCCAGCGACCCAGAATTCGTTGCGGCGGGTGGTGATGCGTTGGGCTATGAAGTCAACGAAGAGGCGGACGCGGGCGGTGTTGCGGAGGTCTCGGTGGAGGAGGAGCCAGATGCTGCGGTAGGGCATTGGTTTTTGGAAGGGCGCGCGGATGAGTAAGGGATGCCTGTCGCCCAAATTGCATGCAAGGTAAGCCATGCCTAAGCCTGCGGCGGCCAGAGAAATGAGCGGCACCAGTTCTGAGACCCTGTGCTTCAGGAGCGCTTTTGGGTAGCAGCCACTTTTAATCCACGGAGCCGTTGTCTCGCCTTCCGCCTCATGCCAGCCGATGAAGCTCAGGCCTTCGCCGCTGTTGTCTTTGATCTTTTCAACGTATTCCCGTGTGCAATATGCTGCTTGTGACATCTGCACGAGCTTCCGGCCTACAACGTCTTGTGTCACCTCGTCAGCGATGCGAAAGCCAACGTCTGCTTCTCGTCTGGTTAGGTCAGCGACATTGTTTGTAAAATTCAGGTTCAGCTCGATTTCCGGATACTTTTCTGCAAACAAGACCAGATCATCCATGATGGACGTCATGGCCAGACCATGGGGCATGGTGACATAGATGGTGCCGTGCGGCTCTGCATCTCGCCCGACGATGATGCGTGAGGCTGCCGTCATCTCGTCTTCAACCCGCTCTGCGTAGGGAAAAAGCGCTTCGCCCAGTTCTGTTAAAACAAGTCCTGTCTTGGAGCGGTCAAACAAGCGGCTGCCAACACGTTCTTCCAAAACTTCCAGCCGTCGGGCAAGGGTTGTGTGGTTGACGCGGATCAGGTTTGCGCCGCCTCTCAGTGTTCCGCTGCGGGCCACGGCCAGAAAGTACTTTAGATCATCCCAGTTCAGAGCGTAGTTTTCTTGCATGATCAGGCCTATATCCAGTGGTTCAAATTTGGAACATAACGTCCATTTTTTCCTATCTACACTTCAAAATTCAACCAGCGTACGTTTCCTTCATCGAACATACTTCAATAGGAAACGCAGCAATGTCTCCGATCAGATCTGTTTTGATTACCGGTGCGAATGCAGGGTTAGGCCGTGAGGCGGCACGACAACTTGCAAAGACCAGCAGTATTGAGAGGATTTACCTCGCCTGTCGTAATGAAGCCAAAGCTTTGGCAGCAAAAGCTGCGCTTGAAGCTGAGGCCAAACGCGCAATTTTTGAAATTATCCTGATGGACGTGATGGACCCGGAGTCTGTGCGTCAGGCCATTAGCCAGATGGCGGCACCGGTGGATGCTCTCATTCTCAATGCAGGTGGGGTGGGTGGCCGGTCGCCCAATGGCATGACTGCACATGGTGTAACAAACATTTATGCCGTGAACCTGCTGGGTCATGTGGTGTTGGTGGACGAGATGCTTGAGCGTCAACTGATCACCTCCACCGTGCTTTATGCAGGTTCTGAGGCTGCGCGTGGCATTCCTAAGATGGGTGTTGCCCGCCCTGTGCTGAAAGAAGCGTCCGTGGATGAGTTCCGCGCTATGGCGGATGGGCGCACGTTTACTAAAAAGAGTGATCCAATGGATGCCTATGCGAGCGTGAAGCTTATTGGCGCTCTGTGGATGTCTTCCATGGCTCGTCAGCACCCGCATATTCGCTTTGTGACCATGAGCCCAGGCGGTACCACTGGCACCAACGGGTTTGATGATATGCCCTTCGTTAAGAGGCTTTTGTTCAAGCATGTGGGCGGCGTTCTGATGCCTTTATTGGGCATGATGCATGGCGTTGAAGATGGTGCGAAGCGCTATGTGGACGGTATTCTGGACCCGAAGTTCAGGAGCGGTGTTTTCTACGCCAGTGCTGGCGAAGGTGCTATCGGCAAGCTGACTGATCAGGCCACTCTCTTTTCTGCTCTCAACAATCACAGTTTTCAGGACAACGCCAATCAGGCTGTCCATCAACTCATCTAATTCCCTAAAGTAGTTCGCATTTAAGCTGAAACACCTGAACTGCTTTAGTCTTTGTTTTTGCGTATCTTTATCCGAAAACCGGTTTCCACTTTTCGGAGACACGCTGTAGTTATTTAATCTGGAGAGAACCTATGGATCTTATCTATCTCATTATGGTTGGCGCCCCGACACTTATGCTTCTCGGTCTGGGGACCGTCTCAATGTTTGCTCCGTCCCGCATGACGAAGAACTTTGCGCTTGAGCCGGTTGGTGTTGCGGGTCTGAGCACGATCCGATCTGTGATTGGTGGGCTGTTCTTATCAAGTGTTGCGCTTTTGATTATTGGGTTTGTGACGGCGCAGCCGCAAGCCTATGTCGTTGTTGCCATTTTGCTGGGTGTTGTTGCGCTGGGCCGTGTTGTCGGCTTGCTGGCAGATGGATTTGTAAAAGAAGTTGTTCCGCCGCTTATTGTTGAGCTCGTTCTTATCGCAGCCTTGCTTGGTGCTTTCTTACGGCCTTTCTAAGAGGATCAATGCTCCTTTAAGGGCTTGGAGTTTTAGGCGGTGGGGAACCAGAGTTCTCCGCCGTTTTGCTTTTTCTAATGGGTCGATAAGCTAGCGTGACCTGATCTTCAACCAGCGGAAGGCTTGGTCAAGGTAAGCAGCACCGTCAGTGGTTACAGGATCACCGTGTGCGACTACGACCGCTTTTGTCGGCCAGCCGAGAATTTTTTTGAGTGCTTTTCGGGCTGTTGTCTTATCGCGGAAGGCGAGGCGGAACTTGCGTGGCACACTTGGTGTTGGTTCTGTCATCAAATCGAGCCGTGCAACGAGGGCCCGCCATCCTCTGAACCATCCTTTAGGAAACTGCTGCAACAGGTCTGTAAACAGCGTGGTTCTACTGGCTTTGTGAAAGAACACCACCTCTGTTGTAATGGAATTGCCACCCACGACAGACTGGGTAATCTCTGTTTGCCAATCAGCCTGCGGCGTGTTGCTCAGGGTAGAGCTGAAGGACAGATCTGGTCTCTTTTCAGCCAGACCAGGGGCGGCATGGAGTTGGGCCTGAGGATAAGCCGTGGCCCATTCCGCAAGGAAGCTATCATGCCGATGGTTTGGTGCGATGATGTGGCGAACGGGGCCGAGCGCATCTATTTGGTCTCTCAACTTGTCTGACAAAGCTATGGGCGACCAGATGAAGAGCCCGCCATTTTGCAGGCGGATGACCGCCATGCGGGTTGAGTAACGAAAGCCAAGTGCGGCTGTGATGACTGGTCCACTTGCCAACCAAATTTCCGGAGCGAATGAGTAAAGCGTTGACATGACGTTCCCCATTGTGGAAGTCAGGCGCGTGGTATTTTGTGCCTTATGGTCATAATTCTAGAATATCCTGGGATGTGACGAAACCATCTGTTTTGCCAAGAGTGGAGGACAAAAGTGGGATGAATGCCAGCTTGATGAAGGGAATTCATGCTCTTTTGCGAAATTGAATAAAGTATAGGGGTAATAACCTATAATATATCCACAGTCACAAATACGCGGTTTGATAGCAAAACGTTTACATATATCTCGTGATAAACTAAGCGGTGGCCTATAAGACTTCCTGTCTTATTAAGACCTGCCGAGTATGCCTCGTATACATCGCACAGATTTTGCGACCAGAACTCTCTGATTTACTTCTCGAAGGACTCTAAGACGATGTCTTGGGAAATGCTTTTCACCTTCTTCGTATTGTTTGCAGCTGTCATTCTGTTTGTCTCCGACAAGCTGAGGCTGGACCTTGTTGCAATCATGGTGATGTTGGCGCTTGGGCTGTCTGGTATTCTGACGCCTGCTGAAATGCTTTCGGGTTTCGGGTCCACCGTTGTTATTCTGATTGCCGGACTGTTTATTGTTGGTGAGGCGCTGGCTCAAACCGGGATTTCTTATGCGGTGGGAGACAAGATCGTTCAGATTGCAGAGGATCAGGAGTGGAAGCTGATCGTGCTGCTGATGCTGACGGTTGCGGCGCTGGCGTCTGTTATGAGTGTGACCGGGGCGGGGGCGATCTTTATTCCGGTTGCTATCCGCCTTGCGAGCCGCTCCAACCTTTCTCCTTCGCGGCTGCTAATGCCACTTGCTTATGGGGCGCTGATTGGCGGGATGCTGACGCTGATCGGGACGCCGCCCAACCTGATTGCCAATGCTCAGTTGCAAAATGCTGGCATGGAGCCATTCAATTTCTTCATCTTCACGCCGATCGGGCTCGTTATTCTCATTGTGGCTGTGATTTACATGCTGGTCTATGGCCGCCTGTTTTTGCGCGGTCAGCAGCGGCCTCAAGGAGCGACGGAGCAGGGGCGCCGGACGCTGCAGGGGTTTTTGGAAGCCTACGATATTGAAGACAAGATTGTCCGCTTGCGGGTCCGTGAGGATTCTGAGCTGGTTGGGCAGACTGTTGTGAGCGCGAAGCTGCGGCGGCGGATTGGGCTTACACTGTTTGGGTTGGAGTATACCTCCACCACGACCAAGCGGCTGAAGGTGACATCGACCCAGACAAACCGTGCCTTCAAGGCTGGTGATATTGTGTTTGGGGTGATGCAGGAGCCTATCAGCGGGGATGTGTTTGCCTGCATCGGGCTGGAGCTGTTGCCGATGGGCGAGGAGGGGCATCACCTTTCTGCTCGTGAGCTTGGCATGGCAGATTTGATTGTGGCGCCGGATTCCAAGCTGATCGGCAGAAAGATCAGTGGTGCCGGATTTCGGACCAACCACAACCTGAGCGTTGTGGGGCTCATCCGTAAGGGGGAGACACTGCACGGGAACTTTGGGAACATCGAGCTGAAGTTTGGGGACCAGTTGCTTGTGGTTGGGGACTGGGAGAACATCAGCAAACTGCAGGCGGCGCGGGAGAGTTTTCTTCTGCTGGCGTTTCCGGAGGAGATCAAGAACTATCTGCCCCGGCGCAAGCTGGCGCCTGTCGCGCTTGGTATTCTGGCGCTTATGCTGACGCTCATCATTTTCCGCGTGGTGCCCAGTGTGACGGCGGTGGTGCTGGCGGCGACGGCTATGGTGTGTGCGGGGTGTGTTTCGGTCAATCGGGCTTACACCTCCATCAACTGGCCCAGTCTGATTTTGATTGCGGGGATGATGCCCATGGCCACCGCATTGGAAAAGACGGGTGGGCTGCTGTTGATTGTGGATCAGATCGTTGGGCTTTATGGCGATAGTCCGCCTTATGTGATGCTGATGTCGTTGTTTTTGCTCACCTCTGTTTTCAGCCAGTTTACGTCGAACACGGCGACGGCGGTGCTTATTGCGCCTGTGGCGTTTGAGGTGGCTGTGATTATGGGTGTGCGGCCTGAGCCGTTTTTGATGAGCGTTGCGATTGCGGCTTCGACGGCGTTTTGTACGCCTGTGGCCTCGCCCATCAATACGCTGGTGATGGGGCCGGGGAACTACCGGTTCAAGGATTACGTGGTGATTGGCGTGCCGCTGCAGATCATGGCGCTGGCGATTGCCACCCTGCTCATTCCGGTGTTTTTGCCGTTCTAGCTGAGGTTCAGGATCCAGTCTTCGTATTGTCGGCCTTGCTTGATTTCTCCCTGAGCGGCTGCGGTGATCTCAAAGGATTTTGAGCGCACCTGGCGAGGGGAGAAGCCGAAGTATTGTTTGAACATGCGGCTGAAGCTGCTTTCATTCACGAAGCCAAAGTCCAAGGCGACCTGATAGGTTGCTCTGTAGGCGTTGCGCGGGTCTAGCAGTGCGCGCAAGACGGCCTTCATGCGCCTGTCGCGGATGTATTTGCTGACGCCGCCGAAGGACAGAAACAACTCGTAGAGTTTGCTGCGCGATACGTTTATGGCGCCGCCGAGATAGTCCGGAGACAGGTTGGGGTTGGTCAGGTTTGCCTCGATAATACGGCGGGCGCGGGTCATCAAGGCCAGATTGACACCTTCCTGCCCTGCCTCGCTTTCATGTGGCATTCCATTCAGGCACGCTGCAATCAACCCCATGGTTGCGGGCACGAGTTGCTGGGCTTGCTGCATGTTCAGCTTGCTGGTCTGGGCGCTGACTGACGAGAGGTGTTCGCGCAAAATTACGTTTAGTGGGTGGGCCGCCGGGAGTGTTTTTAAGTTGCTGTCATCCGGGCTGTGCAGCAGGGGCGCAAGCTGCTCGCGTGCAATCAGAATGGAGCGATTGCTGTAACTGCCCGAGATTGAGCCACCTTCCTGTGAGAAATCCAGAAAAATGCAGTCACCCTTGTTGAGGTTGACGCTCTTTGGTCCTGCATAGAATTCGGCGTCGCCCTCATCATGAACCATCAGCAAATAATGATCTACGCCATCTCGTGCCATGGCCGCATTGGTGCGGTTGGCGATATGGGCCTGTGCTGTCACTTGAGAGAGCATGAGGGAATCGAACAGTACAGACTGGATCTCACCGAAGAAATCCAGCTGATCCTCGCCACGGTGTATTTCCGCCTCGCAAAGACAGGCTAAGCTCTCTCGCCAGAACGCAAATCTGTCTTTTCGGCGGATGGAATTTAATGAGAATGAGTTTCTTGGTAGGCCGACGATCGGTTCCGTTTGAATTGCCTCACTCAACGGCCCGCCTCCTGCTGCATGAATGCTTTAGACATGCATACTATGTGATGTATTTGACAAGTACACAACTACAGGCACCTATATAATTTAGTAGATGCTTATGGCGTTCAGGAAGTTTTTGAAGCCTCAGTTATCACGAGCAAAAATGCGTTCCTCAGCCCGCACCCTCATGATAGTTGCGTAGGTTTGCCTCTTACCACCTGCAATCGGTTTTGCATCAGAAACAGGTTTGCTATCTGCACCCTCAATAATTTGGGAATACTGCGATGAGTTGGGGCGCTTTAGAGTTGCGAGACCGACTTCAGCGCACAAGAGCAATATGGTGGTGGGATGTTCTATCTTGGGTTTAAAGGCAGATTGAGCAGAGGGAAGTTTTGGTTGTTTAACCTGTTCTGGATTGGCCTGTTTATGTGTGGTTTGGTGTTCATGATTGAAGTGTTCCCGATCGCTTCTCACCCCGTCCCAAGGACCCTGGCAGTTCTCATGTCCATTGCCCTTTACTATATCCAGTTTTCACTGATGATCAGGCGCTTGCACGACATGGGAAAATCCGGCTGGTGGTTTGTTTTCTATTTCCTTGTTCCGTCCATCTACTTCGCCATCCTCCCGTCAATCCTGGAATATGGTGCCTCACTTGTCGTCAGTCTTGTGTTTGCATTCGTGGCAATGGGCGGACTGGCGAACGTTGGTTTTGCAGCGGGGACTAAGGGACCGAACAAGTATGATGTGGAGCCGGTCCCTGTCGCTGCGTGAGCTAAGGTTTTGTAGCTTAGGTGTAGAGGTGTGCTTATCCGAAAACTGGTTTCTGCTTTTCGGAGATACGCTGTAGGTGAAATTTTGTGCTCGTCGTAACTTGGATTTGTCATGGGTTTATTGAGCCCAATTTACCGGATTTCAGCAGAGCGGCGAATGTCCGGTTTAGGGAAGTTCATTGTATAATAACGAAGACAAACTGCTTGTATCTCCGATGCGGGCATCAGCGATCTTTCCAAGATAGTTGGCCAAAAGGTCAAATACTGTTCTGATCCGTGGGCTTGTTTGAAGTTCTCTGTGAGTAACCAGCCAGATAGGGAACTCCATAGAGGGCAGGTCTACGAGTACTTTTTCGACAGAAGTTTCAACTTCTCCTAAGACCTCGGGAAGCATTGAAATCCCATGACCAGACTTCACCATTTCCCAAGTGACCATACTCGAACACGGCTGCATCACGAAGTTTGCGGATCGGAGGGAGATTCCCATGTTGTTCATCGGCGCAATCAGACGTTCAGGATCGGGGATGCCCACAAAATCATGGTCTGCCACATCTTCTTTTGTGCGTGGTCGACCAACTCGTGTCAGATAGTCGCTTGAAGCATATAAGTTGGCTCTCAAGTCTCCAACATGGGTTGCTATCAGATCACTTTGATCTGGTCGGGCGTGTCGGATCGCGATGTCTGCCTCGCGTAGCATGAGGTCCTGGATTCCACTGGACTCGTTAATGCGGATTGTAATGCCGGGAGCCTGGCTCCGCAGTTTAGACAATATGACGGGCAAGAAGGCTGCTGCCATAAGGTCGGTTGCGGTTAACACGACTTCCCCGGTAATATTTTGCGACTGACGGTCGGCTGCCATCGACAGGAGCGTTGCAGCCTCACCCATGGAGCGTACGTGGGCTAAGAGTTCTTGCCCCGCTGGGGTCAACGTTTGCCCTTTAACAGTGCGGTCAACCAGAGTGACACTGAGTGAAGCTTCGAGAGCGGATATCTGTCTGCTGATTGTTGGCTGTGTCGTATCTAATACGCGAGCCGCAGCACTGAACGACCCTTCTAAGGCGGTAGCGTGAAACGCTCTCACTTGGTTCCAGTCGAATGATACGGCCTGCCAGTTCATCGATTTACGTATACAGAACTAACGTATTTAGTCAATAGAACGACCATTGATGTATGGGTATTATGTATAAGCAAGGGACGACAGGAAGCCTTGGCTTTGTTGCTGCCGATTGTGACTATCAAATCCGACCGCGCAACAAGGCATAAATAAGCAACTAGAAAGACCCAGTAGGGCATTGACGTGGAGCTTACAATTGCGACGAAGCGCTGCAAGATCACGTTCAAAATACAGGAAAGACAGAATGAGCAAATTGGAAAAGTTTTGGGATCAATCCGCTAGCAACTATGACAACACAGAAGAGAAATTTGAATTCATTCATAGTCGCAGCCGCGAGAACACAAAAAGACATCTAAAGGATACCGACATTGTGTTGGACTACGGATGTGGAACAGGCACTACCGCCTGCGAGATTTCCAGCTCGGTTCACAGCGTGCGCGCGATTGATATCTCAACCGGGATGATCGAAATCGCAAAGGCAAAGGCCACAACAGGTGGCATTGCCAACGTTGATTTCGAACAAGCTGACATCTTCGATGAAGAGTTCGAGAGTGGTTCTTTCGATGTGGTGTTGGCATTCAACATGCTGCACACAGTGCCTGATCCGGAAAGTGTTGTGCAAAGAACGATTGAACTGCTGAAGCCTGGCGGGTTGTTTATTTCTGTAACACCTTGCTTGGGTGGCAAAAAGTCAGCCTTGGTTACACTGCAAATTCTGTTGGTCAAAGCGTTGTTAAGGGTTGGGGTTATTCCCGTGCCCATTCGACAACTCAAGAGTGCAGACTTGGACGATCTGTTGGATGATGAAAGGTTGCAGGTCATTGAGACCGAGGATATTTTCAAGGGTGCATCGAGCTATTTTGTGGTTACAAAGAAGGTATCCTAGTCACGCGCCTGACACACAAACGCAGTATCCGCCTTTCTGTTGGAAGTTGCCCTTAGTATTAATATCGCTCGCGAGCTGCGTTCTCTATAGTTGTCATGTTTCGCCTCACAGCGAACTAAGCGGTCGTTCGAGCAGTTGCAGCGAAGATCTACTTCGTCCGTATCGAGTATATGGATGGTGCTTGAATGGAGTGCTATCCATACCTCACGACTGTTGGAAGAGTATACAATTAAAAAAATGCAAATACATAAAGCCGATGAGTTTTCTGCACTGAAGCGACTGTCAGTAATTGATCAGAGCAACGTGCTTCTATTGTGAGGAACTTAAGTTTCGTATGCTCCTATAACAACGGCGTGACAGAAACTGCCCCCAAACCCAGCCTTTTAATCTCCCACCTTACTGTAATGTAATGCCTTCCTGTTAGACATGGGCGCGATTGCTCCTGTTGGTGTCTAAAAGGAACCCCTGCTGATGATCGATATGATTATCGTGGCTGGCTATTTGGCTGGCATACTTGTGGTGGGGTTGTGGGGTGGTCGGATTCAGCGGGGGCTGAAGGATTATGCGACGGCGGGGCGTGAGTTTGGGTCTCTTGTTATCTTCGCCACCATGTCTGCCTCTTTTATCGGCGGGGGCTTTTCTACCGGCAATGCGGAGAAGGTGTTTTTATATGGCGTTGCCAACATTGTGGCGCTGTGGGGCTTCAGCTGTAAAGAGATTGCGGTTGCCACGCTGATTGCGCCCAAGATGAAGGCATTTCCTGATGCGGTGTCTGTTGGTGATGTTATGGGCAAGGCCTATGGCAAGCTGGCCAGACTGACCACGGGTGTCTGCGGTTTGTTGTTGTGCTGCGGTATTGTGGGCGCGCAGGTTGGGGCGATTGGCGTCATCTTCAACGTGTTTTTTGGGCTGGACCGGTTTTGGGGCATCGGGATCGGCTGCGGCATTGTTATTCTTTATACGACACTGGGCGGTATGCGGGCGGTGGTTTATACCGATGTGGTGCAGTTCGTTATTCTTGCGATTGGCATGCCGCTGGTGCTGGGCTTCGGCATTTATCAGATTGGCGGCGTTGATGCGTTGTTTGCGGCGGTGCCGCCAGATCATCTAAGTTTGCCCGGGCCGGACTTTGGCTGGATGGGGCTGATTGGGCTTATTCTTGTCTTTATGTTTGGGGAGACTTTGGTGCCTCCTTATATGCAGCGCTTGCTGGCGGGGAAGACCGCGTCTGCCGCGGCGCGTGGTACACTCTATTCCGGGCTGTTCTCTTTTCTCTTCTTTGCAATCACCGGAGCCATTGGTTTGGTGGCCTTTGCGCTGGACCCGGACCTGAACCCTAATAATGCCATGGCCTTTGTGATTGTGAGCGTTATGCCGCCAGTGCTGAAGGGCCTGGTGTTTTCCGGTGTGATTGCGATTGTGATGTCCTCTGCGGATTCCTATCTCAACTCCGCCAGTATTGCGTTTGTGAATGATGTGTTGCGGCCTTTGCGGCGCAAAGAGATGCGGGAAGAGGACCTGCTGTTCATCGCCAAGCTGGTGACGCTGGTTGTGGGGCTGCTTTCTATTGTGTTTGCCGTCTCTATAGAGAGCATTCTGGATATTCTGATTTACGCCTACAATTACTGGGCGCCGATTGTGCTGGTGCCGCTGGTTGCGGCGATCTATGGCGCTCGTCGTGGAACCCCTGCGTTTTTGGCCGGGGCGGTGACGGGTGTTGTTGCGACGGTGTTGTGGCAAAGCGGGCTCGACTCGCCTTTTGATCTGCCCGGACTGGTGATTGGTGTGCTTGCCAATCTGGTTGTGTTCCTCTCCATGCCGAAATCTTCCATCTATATGCATGAGTGAGTGAGAGCGGCTGGTTTGCTCAAGACATTTTGATGTTTTGTGGGTTGCGGGGTGAGGTTGGTGCGCTAGCCTTTCAGCTAACCTGGAGCTTGATGCGTCCCTTTACGGTCACGCATCGTGCTCTCACATATTTGGTGGAGCGGTTTTATTGGGTTTGATTGCATAGGATCAAACGGATCACGCTCTTATGGAGGCTTTTATGCGTGCTTTTGTTTCTGGACTATTCCTCAGTTTGCTGGTGACACCGGTTTTGGCGGGGGAGGCTGATGTGGTCAACGTGAATGTGACCCCGCAGGCGGAAGGCTCCTATCGGTTTGAGGTGAGTGTGCGCCACAGCGATGAAGGGTGGGACCATTATGCCGACGCGTGGGAGGTGCTTTCTGAAGACGGTAAGGTGCTGGCCGTGCGGGTGCTGGCTCATCCGCATGTGGAGGAGCAGCCGTTCACGCGGTCTTTAAGCGGTGTGCAGATTCCGGAAGGAATGTCTCGGGTGGTTGTCCGTGCCAGAGACAGTGTTCATGGATATGGCGGTGAGACGGTAACCGTGGACCTGCCGGGGCGGTGAGGCTGGTTCTGCCGGGACAGGTTGTCATGGTTTGCGGTAGGATTTGGTGAGGCGGGCATAAGTCGGGTTTGGGCTGGGTGGCTCGGGCCTGACGGTGAGGGGCATAAGTATGGCTCGGTTGGAGCTGCGGGCGCAGGCGGCTGGATCGGGCTTTCGCCGTGTTTGCCGACATAGGAACGCAAGATCGCGCGTCTCACACCGAAATAACGCAGACTAACGCATAAGAACGCAAACCCGGTGAAGGGCGGTTTGCAGCGGTTGAGCGACTCGCTGAAGTATCAGAGGGACGTTTGCGGTGGTTTGGGTGTGTTGGGGGTGTGAGTTTCGTTTGAAAAAGTTGGATATCCCCGTCTGTGCAAATTTTGGTTTTGTTAATTTTTGGTGTTTTGGCTGGTTGTTATTGGCTTGTTTCTGGGGTTTTTGGGTGTCTGGTGGTGGTATGTGGGTTGATATATGAAGTTATTGAATTGTTTGAATTTTAGTTTTTGCCCGATTGTTTTGTTTTTTTGGAGTTTGCGTGTTGACGGGTCGGTCTGGTATCCCTATAACCCGCTTCACGCCACCGGGGCGGGCCACTGAGGCGCGGTTCTGGAGGCACAAAAACAGAAGGATTTACGGGGTTTTTAAGAGGTCTTGTAAGTCTGGATATTGAGGCGAAAGTCTCTGCTCATTGACAATTGAATACGGAAGAAGAAAGAGAAACGTGGACGGCGGTTATTCGCGAGTGTCTTGGTAACAAGACGCTGTTACGGAATAGCTGACTTAGTTTACGTTTTTCAGAACACCAAAGATTT